>JBEIGR010000011.1:0-22116 GCA_040381795.1 Verrucomicrobiaceae bacterium
CCGCTGCCACCTCCTGGCACGCCCCTGAGTAGCAATACCTTCATCAACAACCTCGCCGCTTCCAACAGCATGAGCACCAACGTGCTCGCGGCCCCTGTCACCTATGCGCAGTGGCAGCTCGATCACGACGGCACGCTGCTCGATTACGCCCTCGCCAGCCCCTTCCGCCTCGAAGCCACCGATGCCCTGCTTACACGTCCCGTGCCTTCCCGCCCGGATCTCGTCTATCGCCTCGAAGGCAGCACGGACATGCAATCCTGGACTCCGCTCGCCATCAAGCCCTCCACCACTTTCAACGCCAACAACACCGAGACCAACCGCTTCGCGAAACTCGATCTCGCACCACTCTTCGCCGGATGCGAAACCGGCTTCATCCGCCTCAAAGTCGAGCTCGATGCCGATTTGAACGGCACCGCCGAGCAGGTCACCCACTCCCGCGTGCAGGCCTGGAGCCTCCGCACCTTCGCCACCGCTCCGCAGACCTTCTCCATGCCCTTGCTGCGTCCCGCCGTCTTTGAAGGCAAAGCCTCCGCAGCACAAAACCTCTCGCTGAATGTCTCCAGCGCCTACTTCGCCGAAATCATCGGTGAAGGCACTCGCTTCGAAATCGATAGCAGCACCGGCTCTCTCACCTGGAAGACCTCCGCTCCTGCCGCGGACGATCTCATCATCATCCGTCCGCATTGGACCCTCGCCGCGCTCTTCCCGCCCGCCGCCTTCCGCTCCGCCATCAATCCCGCCAATGCCGACCGCGTCATGTTCTTTGATGGCAAAGCCTACCGCGTCTTCTGGCTCAAAGCCTCCGCTCTCGGGGCTCACTGGGCGCTTCAGACTGATACCACTCTCGCCGATGCCGGTTCTACCATTCTCGCTCCCGGTGAAGGCGTGCTCGTCCACAGCCGCAGCACCGAGATCACACTTCCCGTCAGCGGTGAAGTACGTGCATGGAACTTCGTCAGCACTCTCCGCGTTGGCTCACAGCTCGTCGGCTCCGGCCATCCCTTTGATCAAAGCCCCGCCTCCATGTCCATGACCACCTCCAGCGGCTTCTCCCCCGATGCGGACAAGCTCCAAATCTGGAACGCAGACTCCACCATGACGCGTCACTCCTTCCGCCGCACCCATGCTGGCAACGCCTGGTTCGATGCCAACAACATCGAAAGCACTCACCAAAAACTTCTTCCCGCTTTTCACGCCATCTTCCTCACCACGGATCAATCCATCCCATCGTGGATCATGAAGCCTCAATGAGGTCAGCCTCGTCAATGAGGTCAAAAATCAATTGGTGCTAAGAAAGTGTTCCGTGCTAACATCTCAGCAAGCACCATGAAGCGCTTCATCTTTTCTCTCCTCGCCGTCGCCACGCTCGCTCACGCCGAAACCACCGTCACCATGACCGGCGTGCACAACTGCTGCAAGAGCTGCACCAACGGCATTGTCAAAGCGGGCACCAGCGTCGGCAAAGACATCACCGTCACCGCTGAAGGCAAGACCGTCACCATCACCACCAAGAAGAAGACCGATGCCAAGAAAGCCGTCGAGGCCATCCTCGCCGCCGGTTACTTCGGCAAAGTCGAAGGTGAAGAATCCACCGCTTCCAAAACCGCCTCCAAGCCCGAGGCCAAAATCACCAAGGCCACCGTCTCCGGCGTGCATCTCTGCTGCAAAAAATGCGCTGATGCCGCCATCGCTGCTGTGAAAAATGTTTCCGGCATCACCAAGCACGACATCGTCGCCAAATCGGAGTCCTTCATCGTCGAAGGCGAGTTCACCAAGGCCGAACTGGCCGCCGCGCTGAATGCGGAAGGGCTCGCTGGAGACATCCGCTAATTACCGCAACCAACAACATTGCGGAGCCGGGGTTCGCTGAGGAGCGGCCCCGGCTTTGTTTTTGGCCATGGCTGCCGCCATCGCTCACTTACTATCCACGCAGGCTCCTCTCAGAATGAGAACGTGCTCACCAGCCTGCCCGTGAAGGTCACCCGCACCGCGGGAGCCTCCATCACCTGCCCGAACCTCGGCGAAACTACGTTTCGCACTACCTCGCAGCTTTGGACCGCATCGCCCTCGATGCTCAGCGTGACCATCGCGCCATTGGCATGCTTCCAGGCAAGCTCTCCCACCGTTTCCCACTCAGGCGCCAGTTGCCACGTCACCACATGCGCCGTGCGACCACAAACCTCATCCGTGATGCGGGCACTCTTGCCCGCCATCTGCACACTCCGCTTCACAAACGGCCCGTCACAGGCAAACCGCACCACACACACCTCGTCCACGATCTCCATCTTCGGCACGTCATGATGCTCACGCCACAAAAACGGCCCCGCACGCATCGGAACACTCCGTCCACAATTCGGCACCGGACCATTGTGAGCCTCCCAAGCCGCCAGACTCGCCCGCAAATCCACATCGCCATAGTAACCACCCGTTCCCGGATCAATCACCAACGGCTCGCCATCTCTCCAAAGTGAAACATGCATCGCGTCGAGATGCCCGTGGGCCGCCAGCGTGCCAAAACCAAGCGGTGAAGCATCCACCCGCGCCGTCCACGCTTCATCACGCCAGATCGCGTAACCGCTCTCCGCATGCGTGATCCACTTCTGCCTCGCAGCTGAGGTTACCCGCGGTGCCTCACCCAGCCAGAAAGCCAGCGCAGCACCTTCTGTTTCGCCGAGCATCCACGCCCGCCATTCACGCTCCGCGTTTCGGCGATCCATCGTGAAGGGCGTCACCTGGGCATCATCGTTGTCACCAAAGTCCCATGCACCGAGGCTCATATCGCAGAAGAACTGCGCCGCATCTTTGAGCCGCTTCAAAATCATTCCGTGCAGCCCGTCCATCACGCGACCCGCCTGCCACGCCATCTCCCAGGCGAAGAGATGGTAATGCAGCGCTTGCTCCTTGTTCCCGCCGTCTTCCGCAAACTGCCGCAGAACTTCTTCCTCCAGCATCGGCCACAATCGCTCCGGGCAGCAGATCACCTTCGCCAGCGATGGCCAGCGCCGCGTCACCATGACGAGTGCGGCGAGTTCGCCGATCAGATGATTGTTTGCCGACGATCCAAACGAGCGTTTACGCCACACCCACCACGCATGCAGCGGCACCAGTTCTTGCGCGATACGATCCTGCTCCGCGAGGATCTCTGCATCACCACCCGCTCTCATCAGCGCATCGATCCAGCAGAAGTTCATCAACCGCAGCGCCCCTTCCAGCGGGCTGCGCCAGTTGATGCCGCTAGATGCCGGATTCTTCTTCAGCCAGTCACTCATCCATCGCTGCGCCAAGCGCAAAGCATCTGGATTTTCATTCAGCCAGCCATCCTGGGCCACCTGCACCACCTCGCTCCATCGCGAAAGCTCCCACACGCAGCGTGCATCGGCGCCTTCGGGGAGTTCACGATGATTGAATACCTCCGCAGGCACCTCCACACCATGCACCGGATCGAGATTCCAGTTTGGCGCATCGCCCACCGGCACCTCTTTCCAGCCAAACAACCACGCCCGGCGCATCCTCACGGCCTCGCGCACTTCAGCCGATGCCTTCTCTTTCGTCGGCAGCCGCATCGAACTCACATCCACGGCCCCGAGCACAAAATCATCCAGCGTCCGCAGCGTCGTCGTCGCCGTCCACTCCTGGGCCTTCACCTTCACCCGGCCCGCAATCTCCTGCGGCGGCATCGCCCGCAGGCGGTGCCAGATCCAGCTTACTTTTCGAAACGCAGTCATGTTAGTTCGATGATTGGGTTTTCACGAATGGCTCTTACTACCGCAAATGTCAGCCGCATGCTCTGCCGCGATGACACATCCGGCAGCGGATGTGGCTTCCCATCCTTCAAGAAGCCCAGCCACGCCGCCATCTCCTCCGCATGGCCCTTCGAGGCATGCTTTGACACCTTCGCTTTCCGGTTTTTCCACACCGTCAGCTTCATGAAGTTTTCGCACTCGGCCACGAGGCCATTCGCAAACACGCGGATGCTCTCCTTCGGGAATGCGCTGTCACCTTCCGCCGAGTAGAGCAGTTGAAAGGTCGAGCCGTCTGCAAACTCCACCTGGGCCGACACTGAATCCGCGCCTGTCTTCTGCGCCGAGACCCGCACCGGCCTTCCGAGCATGAAACACGCGAAATCGAGCATGTGACATGCCTCACCCACGATTCGCCCGCCCTGTGCCGGATCGGCATACCAATGATCCACGGCCAGCACACCCGCGCAGACGTGATACGACATCATCTTCGCTCCCGGAGCCTCATCGAGCCACTTCTTCATCTCCACCGCCGCCGGAGCAAAACGACGGTTGAAGCCCACCATCAAGCTTCCGCTCGTTTCAGCCATCGCCGCGTCGATTTCGGCCAGTTCGGCCTCCTTGAGGCACAGCGGCTTTTCCACAAACACCTGCTTCCCGGCCTTCAGCGCCTTCAACACCAGTGACGCATGCAAATCATGCCTCGTCCCGATGATCACCGCCTCTGACGTCGCCTCCGAGAAGTCCATCGCTGCCTTCGCAAAGCCGAACTTCTCCTTCACATGCCTCGCCGAAAGCCCCGTGCCATTCACCACCGTCCCGAGAGCGATGTTCCCCTTCAAATGCGGCAGCAGCATCGTCCGCACAAAGTTCCCTGCGCCGATGACATCGAGGGTGGAAACGCTGTTCTGTCGTTCGGCCTTTAGGCGGTCTGGAAGTTCTGTGCTCGAAACTGCCACCCGATCTGCGGACCGGCTGAAGCCGGGACTACAATACTCAATCATCACGCCGATCTCGTCTTCTAGCCGCTCGTACACTCGAATGACATCGCCAAAGCCCACCCGCCGCGTCGTCACCGGCTTCAAATCAAGCTGCCCGCTCCGCATCAACTCCAGACACGCCTCAAAATTCCGGTTCTCCGTCCAGCGCACATAGCCTGCGGGATAATCCACGCCGCCCCACTCGTAGCTCGAATCATACCTCCCCGGCCCGTAGCTGCGGCTGTAGCGCACGGTGATATCCTTTTGGAAGGCCGTCTTCCATTCGAGCGAGGCATCGTGCATGCCCACAATGATGAGCGTGCCGCGATCCCGCAAACAAGCCACTGCTTGAGCGGTCACCTCCGCCGATTGACCACCCACGCACAGCATTACGGCATCCACGCCCATGCCGCCGGTCCACTCTCGCACCGCGTTCGCCACATCCGCCGAGGTCACACGCTCCGCGCCCATCTGCTTCGCGACCTCCAGACGTTCCGCATTCAAATCGACTGCCATCACGCGTGCTCCAGCCAGTTGCAGCAGCTGCGTCGTTAGCAGTCCCACGAGCCCTTGCCCGATCACCAGCACGCGCTCGCCGATTTGCGTCTGCACCTGCCGCACGCCCTGCATCGCGATGGCGGCGAGCGTCGTGTAGGCCGCTTGCCAGTCTTCCACGCCTTCCGGGACCTTCGCCGCGAGCAAATCTGGCACGCTGATCATCTCCGCATGATGCGCACATTCCGCGCCGCCACACGCCACGCGATCCCCCACGCGAAAACGCGTGTTCAGCGCATCCACCGCCACAACCACACCTGCCGCCGAGTATCCCAGCGGCGTCGGCGACTCCAAACGATTCCGCACCTTCTCCACCGCCGCCTTCCAGCCGAGCGTCCGAGCCGTATCGAGCACCTTGCGCACCTGATCCGGTCTCGCCCGTGCCTTTTCCAGCAGCGACATTTTCGCCTGCTCCACCTTCATCCTCTCTGTCCCCGGCGAGATCACCGAGCACGTCGTCCGCACGAGAATCCCTCCCGGCATCCCCACCGGCTCCGGCACCTCCTGCAGCTCCAGGCGGCCATCCTGGTATTGAGCGATCTGTTTCATGAAAGGGCCTCCTTGATCAGCCGCCAGATGAAGAGAGGATTGTTCCGGAAGTAGCGTGCGGCGAGCCTGCGCGGCTCTTGGCAGACACGGTAAAACCATTCGAGACCCAGCCGCTGCATCCAGCGCGGTGATTGCTTCACGCGGCCCGTGTGGAAATCAAAAGCTGCACCGACGCCAAACATCAGCGTCGTGTCCAGTCGGTCGAGGTAGGCATGCATGAAGCGATCCTGCTTTGGCGTGCTGATGCCCATCCAGATGATGTCGGGCTTCAATAAACGCACCTGCTCGATCAAAGCCGTCTCTTCCTCGCTCGTCAGCGGACGAAATGGCGGACACTCCGCTCCGGCGATCTTCACGCCGGGTATCTTTTGCTCCAACGCTTGCTTCAACTCCGCTGCCACGCCGGGCATACCACCATACAGAAAGTGCGAGCGGCCACGCTCCACACCGCGACGCATCACCTCGATCATCAAATCCGGCCCATACACGCGATCCATATCCGGAAAGCCCTTCATCCAGCCGATCCACGACAGCGGCATACCATCCGGTGTGATCAGGAAAGCCTTCTCCAGCACGTCGCGAAACTCCGGATGCTCATACGCCTCCGTCAGTTGATGCACGCCCGCCACACAGACGTAGCCCTTCGTCTTCGCATCCAGCGCCTGCTCCACCGCGGCGCAGCACGCCTTCATGTTCATCGCATCGACTGGCGATCCGAGGATGTAAAAGCGCGGGATCATGGTTTTAGCGTCGTCACCAGCCAGCGATGCTTTCCGGTACTGGTCTTCTCGATTTGATCCACCACACGCAGCGTGAGATCGAAATCATCCCCCAGCTTTCGCAGCAATCCGGCCTGAATAGCGACCTCACGATCACGCGACCACGCAGGCGTCGGCTGGAGATGGCATTCGACCACGCCGGGCTCTTGTTGATGAAACTGCACGGCCAGCAGGCCATCGAAGAGGTCATCGTGCATGTTCATCGCCGTAAGTGAAATGCGCCTCCCGGAGCGGCTGATGAGAAACTCGTAGTCACGCCCGATCACCTGACTGCCAGGGCTCCACAGGTCACCCGTGCAATAGCGGATGAGCGGCATGACGTGGTTGTGAAACGAGGTGGCGATGATCTCGCGGTTCCCCTCGGCATCCGGCTCGCCGAACTCGGCGTAGCCATAGGCTGGCCAAAAATGCAGCCTCGTGCTTCCCGGACGCTGCGCGGCGAGTACCGCTCGTTCGCTATGCCCATACCAATGCATCACCGGCGTTCCGAAATGGCCTTCCAACTGCCGTTGAGCCTCGGCGCTGAGTTTCTCCGAGCCACAAAGCAACGACGTGAGCTGAAAGTCGAGCTTCACCCCCATCTGCATGAGCATCAGCGCCGCGCTGGGATAGGCATGGATATGCTGCGGACGAAAGCGGTTCAACTCTGCCACATACTCCGGCAAACGCTCCGGCGTGAGATGATAGGACGAGAGCACCAGCCAGTTCCGCGTGGTATCAAAGCTCGAAATGTGGCCGTCAGACCGGCTGGAGGTCACCCCGCCGCGAATCACCGCCGTCCGATCCCCCGAGCGATAGCCCACGCGGGCCCACGTTGCTTCGAGATAAGCCTGCTCTTTCGGGCGGCTGATGCCTTTGTGCAGGAAAAAGCTCACCGGCACCCCGCTGGAGCCTCCCGTGGTCATGGCGAGGCGTTGCGAGGCATCGCCGCTCACCATCTGATCGCGATGCTGGATGATGTTCTGCTTCGTGAGCATCGGATAAGCCGCGAGCTGCTCCAGCGATTCAAAGCTCTCTGGCTTCACCCCGGCCTCAGCGAAGTGTTTCGCATAAAACGGCGCCCGCTGCGCTGCGAGCAGCGAATGCCGAATCGCCGCGATTTGATGGCGAGTGGTCGTTTCCGCATCCCACGACTCCGACTCAGCCGCCTCACGACGAAAGCGCTCATAAGCCGCGCCTTGCCGGATCGAATTCGGAATGGCTCGATAAGCTCGGCCAGCCAGTGTTTTCACCGGCTGTGGAGCCGCTTCATACAAACGAAGCAGCGGGTAGAGCGTGTCTTCGAGGGACATGATCATCGGAGCACACGAAGAGCCGCCACGGCGGCACCATAGCCGTTGTCGATATTCACGACGGTGAGGCCGCTGGCGCAGGAGTTCAGCATGGTGAGCAGCGCGGCGATGCCGTGCAGACTCGCGCCGTAGCCGATGCTGGTGGGCACGGCGATGACGGGCTGGGCTACGAGACCGCCGATGACACTCGGCAGGGCTCCATCCATGCCCGCAACGGCAATCACGAAGCTGGCACTGCGAAGCGTATCGAGCTTCGAAAGCACACGATGCAATCCCGCGACTCCAACATCACACACTCGCGTGACCTTCACTCCGGCGAACTCGAGCGTCTGCGCCGCTTCTTCGGCCACGGGTTGATCGCTGGTGCCGGCGCTCACAACCACCACCGGTGCCTGCGTGCCACTGCGTTCCATCTGCCCGATGCGGTAGAGGCGTGACACAGCGTCGTAGCTTCCCGTGGGGAAGCGTTGCAAAAGAATCGTCGCCATCTCCGCCGGCACTCGCGTGGCGATGGCACTCCCATGCGCGGCGACGAGCGCGGCAAGTGCATCGGTGACCTGAGTGAGTGTTTTACCTTCAGCGAAGACGGCTTCGGGAAAGCCTTGGCGGATCATGCGATGCGTGTCCGCCAGCACATCACCTGCTTCCGTGAACGGCAGCGTGCGCAGACGGTCGAGCGCGGCTTCCGCAGGCAGCTTGCCTTCACTAACTTGTGCGAGGAGATCGCGGAGACGGGCTTCGTTCATTCAGAGCGGGCGGCGAGGACTTCGTTCAGGCTGCCGGAGCGGAGACCGGCGAGGTCGAGCGTGATGTACACATAACCGAGCGCTTTCAGAGCGGTGTGGATGGTGTCACGCTGCTTCAAAACTCGGGTCAAATCGACCTCCGGCACTTCGATACGCGCGACATCGCCATGATGGCGCACGCGCAGTTCGCGGAAATCGAGGTCAAACAAGGCGGCTTCGGCCTTTTCGACCTGCGAGAGCAGTTTGGGTGTCACTACCGTGCCATAAGGAATACGTGAGGCGAGACACGCGGCGGCCGGTTTGTTCCAATTGGGCAGTCCGAGGGCTTTCGCGGCCTCGCGGACCTTTTGCTTGGTGAAGCCGAGTTCATGCAGCGGACTCAAGATGTGCAACTCACGAGCGGCGGCGCGGCCGGGACGCACGTCGAGCGTGTCTTCAGCATTCATGCCGTCGAGTACGTGTTCGAGGCCGTTTTGTGCCGCAAACTGGCGAAGCGCCCGATACACATGATCTTTGCAG
Source organism: Verrucomicrobiaceae bacterium (assembly GCA_040381795.1). Taxonomy (GTDB): domain Bacteria; phylum Verrucomicrobiota; class Verrucomicrobiia; order Verrucomicrobiales; family Verrucomicrobiaceae; genus Prosthecobacter. Next base: position 9,161 of record JBEIGR010000011.1, read on the forward strand.
AAGTAGCAGCGGTTCGGTGCGTTGGCTTGATAGCGCGGATCATCGGTTTCGGAGGTCGGGAGCAGTTCCAAGCGCACGCCGAGGGAATTCGCGAGAGAGATGGCTTCGTCTTTCTCGCTTTGCGGAAGGCTCGGCGAGACGGCGAGTAAGGCGATGACGTTTTCGGAGCCCAACGCATCCAAAGATGCCTTCAACACCAGCGAGCTATCCACCCCGCCGGAGTAGGCGACGGCGACTCGTTGGAGAGGCTTGAGGTGATGATGAAGCACCGAGATCATGGCATCAGATTCTTCTGAAACTTGGGTGCGAGCGTGCGCACGAGATCGAGCAGCATTCCGACGGTTTGTGCATCGGTGCGTTCGCGTTGGCCGGATTGCTGAGGATTCAGGCCTTGGGTGACGAAGGCCATGACGGAAGGATAAGCCCAGCGGTGGTTCACCTGGCGGAAGACACTGTCGCTGAAGCTGAGCCATTGACGCTTTGCATCACTGGTGGTGGTGACGTCTTTGCCAACAAACCAGTAGATGTAGTGTGCTTTGAGCACGCGACGATCGGCGCTGCGCTGGTCGAGACGTTCGAGAGAAAGATCGCGCACATAAAGCTGCTGGCCGGTGGGTAGCTCGACAGGTAAAACGCGCGATTCGGTGATCGTCCAGCCTTGGCCGGGAAGACAAACTTCGGGGCGATGAATGCTGCGTGTATCTTGACCGGCGATGACGAGCGAGGCGTGGGCGATATCCCGCTCTTCGACACGACGCCCAGGAGTGCGATAAGTGCGTTTCAGTTGGGTCGTGTCCGCAGGAAGGAGTTTTTTCTCAATGGCGGATTGTTCCTCGGCCTCGCCGACATAAGTCCCGGCGACGAGCGGCAACTCGGCGAGCACGCCAGCGTCTTCGCCACCGCGTGCGGAGGGCGAGGAATGGCAGAGCAGCGCGGTGGCGGAGCTGAGGATCAGGAGGATGAGCGAGCGCCAGATCATGCGTTTGAGACGGCGATGCGCCTCACGGTCGGGGCGGGTTGAGTTTTGACCAAACGATCCATCAGCCACGCGATGCCTTGCAGGCCAGCGAGGGCGACGAGAAAGACGACGATGCCGGTGAGGAAATGGAAGGTGGAGACTTCCTTTTCCGCATCGCCGATGGCGAAGGACTGGCCGAAGAGGGTGGAGGCACCGAGGAGCACGAGGATGCGGCTCATGTTCGCCAGGATGGCGAGCGGGAAAGTCATGAGAAAGAGGAGCCAGCGCTGCCAGAAGCTTTTTTGGCGATGGTAGCTGAACAAGGCGCCGACCATCATCAGCGCAAAGAGGCTGCGCATGCCTGAGCAGGGACCTTCGACGTTCAGGCTGAACAACGCACCTGCCTCGCGGCCATGCGCGGGGCTGGAGAGGAGCGTGGTGCCTTCTTGAATGACGGGCACGTCGAGAAAATTCAGTACGCCTGAGGTGAGGCGGATCATGAGGAAGCGCATCTCGAAGGCGAGACTGCTTTCGAGAAAGGCGAGCGGCCAGGCAAAACCGAGCATGAGCCAGGGGAAGACGCCTTCCCAGGTGCGTCGCATGCCGATGAGCCAGAGTGACGAGCCTGCGACGAGCGTCATCAGGCCAATAAAGCCGAGGTAGAAGTTGTTCGCTCGATAGCCCGCATAGTAGAAGAACAAGGCGATCACGATCAGCGGCAGCCCGAGATGCGATGGGGTGGCTGGAAGGGAGGCGATTTCATCGCGGCGTCGCCAGATCAAGTAACCCGCGATGGGCAGGGCGAGAGCGCCATGCTGCCAGGTGGGGTCCTTCCAATACATCAGCAGGTGCGAAAGGATGGTTCGCTTGATGGGGCCATAGCCCGCAGCATACGGCAGCACGGCGATCAGGATCACCGCAGCGGCGAGCAGCAAGGCGATGGTGAGGAGACGTTTCAATAGAGGCTTTGGTAGATGCGCTGGAGGCCATTCCAATGGGCCTGCCATGAGAAATCCTTCACATGCGCCCGCGAGGCCTCGGAGCGGCGCTGGCGCTCCTCGGCATCGTTGAGCAAAAGACGGCACGCGGCATTGCCAGCAGGAAGATCATCAAGGTCAAAGTAGAGCGCGGCTTCACCGCCGACCTCGGGCAGGCTGGTGGCACGAGAGGAAACGACCGGACAACCTAGCTGCATGGCCTCCAGCACCGGCAGGCCGAAGCCTTCATGCGTCGATGGGATCAGGGTGGCGGTGGCATGGGCATACCACGCGGCGAGCTGCGCATCGCTGGCGCGGCCGAGCTCGATGAGCGTGGCATGCTGGCGGATGTCGTTGGCGAGGCGTTCGGGGAGTTTGTGGCCGGCTCGCACGAGTGTGACCTTGCCAAGGCCAGCGAGTATCGACGGAAGCGCGACGAGGTTTTTTCGCGGAAGAGCACTGCCGACGCTGAAAAAGTAAGGCTGCGTGTTTTGCGCTAGTTTGACCGCCTCGGGACAAGGTGGAGGAAGCTCCGTGCAGCCGAGCGGGACGACGTGGAGCTTCGTTGGATCAAGGTTCAGCAAGGCGATGGCCTCATCGCGAGTCGCGGCGGAGTCGCAGGAGACGGCGTCAGCAAGGCGGAGATGCGCCACAGTCCAAAAGTAGCGGGCACGCTGAGCCTCGGTGAGGCCACTATAATCGACGAGCGGGATCAGATCGTGGAGCGTGACCACGGTGCGGACACCGTCCGGCACATGAGGCAGGAGATCGGCAAAGCTATGATCGAGAATGTGAAGGATGCCGCCGCGCACGCGGGAGCGGATGAGGCGCGGATACGTCACCCGGCGCATCCAGAAGCGTTGAAGGCGGGAGTCTCCAGGCGCATCCACAGCGGCGATAGGTAGCAGGCAGCGTTCACGCATGCCGCTGATGCCGCAAAGCTCATGCGCATAGCGATTCATGCTGGCCCAGCCCATCACGGGCGGTGTCGGAGCGATGTGCAAATCGAGTGACATAATTCAAGCGATGCCGCCACGGGCAAAAAGATCCGGCTCGGCGCAGAGGAGATCAATCTCGTGGCTGGTGCCGACGGTGCCGTGGCGGACTTTGAGCATCAGACGGGCGAAGCGGTAGATCTCTTTGCCGAGCAAGCGGCGCATCTTTCCGGAGCGGGCGGTGGAGCAGTAGTGGCGGCCCTGCACGGAGATGCGGGTGAAGCCGCAGGCACGCATGCCCTGCGCCATGCTGCCGGGCGTGAGGCCGAGCTCGTGGGTGAGATCGCCATAGCGCGTGGCGGAGGCGAGCGGGCTTTGCGCGTTGAAGGTGAGGAGCCAAAGCTCGCCGCCGGGTTTGAGCGCCTGCTTCGCGGCGGTGAGGAAGCGGAGGAATTCGTCCTTCGTGAAGTGCTCGACGATGTCTTTGGCGTGCAGGAGATCGAACGAAGCCGGATGAGCTTCGAGGAAGTCGATCACGTTTTGCTCGATCCACGTGCCGGAGGGGCGCTGCTGACGGGCGAAGCCGAGATCGGAAGGGGAAAGATCCACGCCGGTGAGGTTTGAATAGCCTTTCGCCTGCAACCAGCCGAGCCACTCGCCCTTGCCGCAGCCGAGATCGGCGATGGCGACGTCTTTTCCCGAGGGCAGGCCGTCGTAGCTGGCGTCGTATTGCGCGTGCTGCGTGCTGGCGTCGTAAGTCTTCTGCTCGCCGAAGGCGGAGGAGTAGTCGTGGTAGAGGATGTCGCGGTAATTGCTCATGCGTGGAACCTTGAAATGATGAATCCAGCCCAGCGGAAGGCGACGGCATCGTGGGTGAAGAGATCGCGGACGCGTTGGAGCTGTCGCGTGGCGAGGTCGGACCCTTGTTTCACTTCGCGGACGCGTTGGGCGAGCGTGGTGGCATCACCGGAGGGGAAGAGCGCAGCGTCATCGCCAAGCACTTCAGGGATGGCACCGCTGCGTGCGCCGAGCGTGGCGACGCCGCAGGCCATCGCCTCGATGAGGACGTGGCCGAACTGCTCTTCCCAGCAGAGTTTCATGCTGCGAACGGGTTTGCTGGCAAGGACGAAGACATTGAGGCAGCGGAGGAAATCCGGGATCTCCGAATGGGTTCGGGGCGGGAGAAGATGGAGCGAGGGCTTCTTCGAGGCTTCATCGCGAAGCCAGGACTCCAACGCCCCGGAGCCGAGCATGGCGAGATGAAGACCGCTGACCTCATCACAGGCCTGCACGAGTTCGCGGAGGCCTTTTTCCTCGGCGAAGCGTCCGCAGTAGCCAACGAGGAAAGCATCGCGAGGAAGGCCGCAGGCTTCACGAAGGGAGTTTCGAGCGGCAAGAGTAGCAGGTTGATGGTTTTCGAGATCGACGCCGATTTGCGGGGCGACGAGCAAACGCTCTTCCGAGATGCCGTAGAGCTTTCCAGCGGCTTGATTGCCCGCGATGACGAAATCGGTCGTGGCAGCGGCAGCGCGATAAATGAGGCGGAGAAGCATTCCCTTCCATCCGGGGCGCGGGACATTTTCCCAAGTGAACTCGCCAAAGAGCGCCTCACGCTGATGAAGGCCTGCGAGGAGGCGTGCCTGCCAGCGAACGAAGGCCCAGGGTTCGTTTTCGACGAGCACGACATCGAAGCGGCGGCTGCGCATGATGTTTCCAAGGCTACGATAAATGAAGGTGGTGATGCCGCGACCAAGACGAGGCAGGCGGATGAGTTCGTAGTGGCGGGCGGGCGCATCGCTTTCGTTGTCAAAGTCCGCCGCGGAGCGTCCCAGCACAGCGTGAGTTTCGATGACGGAGGTGACGCAAACGAGATCGACATGCGCGGCGAGCGCCTGCAGCTTTTTGCGGTTTTCCAGTGCAGCGTAAGCATGGCTGATAAGCAGCAGCGAAGGTCTCATGCAGGCTGAAGCATGGCCGCAGAAGGCGCGGCGGCAGGGGAGGATGCTCCGGTGAGGATTTCGAGCCAGTCACGGCCTTCCGGCTGGATCGCATGCTGATCGAGCAGACGCTGTCGCGAGGCGGCGAGAGCGTCGTGGAAGGTGGCGGAGGCTTTTTGAACTTCGAGATCGCGAAAGGCGGCGGCCCATGAGTCGGGATCGAGCAAGTCGATGAGCGGCAGGGGGTAGCGGCATGACTCGAAGAGCTCTGAAATGCCCATGCTGCGATTGGCGAGGATCGGAACTTCACACGCGAGAGCCTCCATCGCGGCGGTGAGGCCCGCCGGTTCATCACAGGGCAAAATAGGCAGCAGCACCGCGCAACTCGAACGCAGCAGCGTGAGGTAATCGGGATGCGAGGTATTCAAGGCTAGCTTGAAGAGCGGATTCTTGAGTTGAGCCGCAAAACGACACTGCAAGGCATCCGCACGCCCCGCACGAGTCACGGCGATGCCGCGAGCGAGAAGGCCATCCACCATCGCTTCATCGCGGCAGGCGTTTCCTGCGAGCAGGCAAGCGCCATTCTGCGGTGAGGCATCCGGCTGGTACCATTCGGTATCGATCTTCCATGAGCGGAAGACCATGCGGCCTTCGCCGAGCAAGCGTGAGCCGGTCTCGCATTGCTGACGCGTGATGCATTCGAGCTGAAAAGCGGGCGCGGCTTGTTTCAGCATCGGCACGAGGCGCCGGACGGCGCTGTCGTGGAAGCAGTGGCGGCGGATGGTCTTGCCGACTGATTTGAAAAGGCCGATACGAGATAGCATCAGCAGCACGGAGTAGTGCATGCCATCGAGGCAGTAGATGAAACGGGCGTCACGGAGGTTTCGACGGTTTCTCCAAATGAGGCGGAAGGCGGTGACAAGGCGTGAGGCATTGCTGCGAGGTCGCAGATGATAGTGCTTCGTGACTTCGTCATCGGACTCAAACCATTCATCCACGACGGCGCAGCCCTTGTCCGGCATCGGATGGATGTCGAGGTAGCGGCGCGGGCGATCCTTCCAGGTGCGCACGCCATAGGCTGCGAGAACGACCAAAGGCTGCGAGGAGAAACTCATGGCGTGGTCCGCAGCACCTGCTGGTAGCTGCGGGATTTCGCGAGGGCGGGAGAGGCGAAAAGCGCGTCCAACTGCATGATGCGCATGTCCTTCCGGTGAAGGTCAAAGACATCGATGAGCATGTAACCGTGGCGGCTGAGCCTTTCGATGTAGGCCCAGAGGGGTTGCTGGCCCTGGTAGCACTTTTCGAGAATGATCTCGCAGAAGATGAGCTGGATGCGACCAGCGGTGAGCAAGGTTTGCTTCACCGCAAGAGATTCGGAGGCCTGGATTTTCGCGATGGAATAGCCTGCTCGTGCGAGCAGATCTTGAATCAAGACTTTGAGGCGGCGCAGCATGAGGTGGAGAAGGAGTTTAGATGCGGCGGAAGGGCACAGGGCGTGGTAGTGCCTGCGGGATCATGGCAAAGCGGGCAGGTGTGAGCGGCGTGCGTTCTGGCTCGCGGGCTGCGCTTTGATGTTCCTGGTGATCGATCACGCAGGCGTTGAGGGCACCGGCGATGAACCAGCAGAAGAAATTCACCGGGAAGGTGGAGGTCACATTGCCAGCGAACATGTTGTGAAAGAGCAGGCCGAACTCGATGGCGGCCATCCAGATGGTGATTTGGAAGAGTTTGCTGCCACGCATCTGGAGCAGGCTGGAGTGGAAGGATTTGAGCGCGATGCCAGCGGCGATGATCATGACGAAGGTGGGCAGCCAGCCGTTCACGAGGAGCATGTTCGAGATGAGGTCGTGGCTGGAGACGACGTTCATCTCATTCATGTCGGCGGTGGTTTGCGAGCCATGGCCGAAGGTGGTCCACATGAGCGGGTTGTGCGCGATGTCGTGCATGCCATCGAGTCGGTCGCAGATGGTCCAGAAGCGGGCGAACTGCTCGCCGAGGGCGGTGCCGCCGAAGACTTCGAGAGCGGAGAGTGTGAAATTGGTGACCCACTGGCTGAGTTCCTGAGCAAAGACGCAGGCGAGAGCGAAACCGCCGATCAAACTGGAGTAAAGGGTGGCGGTGCCTTTGGCGCTGCGCAGCACGGGCAAGAGCATGAGCGGGAGGAGCCAGTTCGTATTCGCCATGCGTGTCATGCTAGCCAGGCATCCGACGATGAAGATGCCAAAGAGAACCCAGCTCATGCTGCCCCATTGATGGCTGCGATGGTCGCGGTAGTAGCGGCGGACCATCAGGGCCAGGCAAGCGCAGACGGCGCATGAGGTGCCAAAGGGAGAGCTATCCACGAGCGTGGAGAAAGGCCGCGGGCGCACATCTTCGAGATGCTTGGAGAGAATGGTAAGTCCGCTGCGGAGGTAGTCGATCTCGAAATCGCTGAGGCCGAAGATCTGCTGCTTCAGGCCGTAGAGCGCGACGGGCACGAAGACGATGAGGGTGAATTTAAGGAAGCGGATGATCTCATCGGGCTTTGGCAGCACGCAGGGGACGACGAAGAGCAGGAACATGTAGGCGGCCCCATCGGCGAGCTGCTGTGCGGCGGTGTTCATGCCGCCGGAGCGCATCGAGGAGACGGCGGAGATGCCAAAGCCGAGGAAGCAAAGTAACAGCGTCTTCATTTTGCGCGGCTCGAGGATGCTGCCGCTGCTGATGGACTTCGCGATGGCTCCGATGCAGATGCCGGCGAGCGTGAGCGGGGCGAGTCCGCGTGCCCAGATGACGTCATTCATGGTCACATGGCCGTCGAGGATCATGAGGCGCTTCAAGAGGTCGCTGTAGGCCGCGTAGATCACCATCAGGTAGAGGGTGATGCGCGGCTGGAAGACGCCGATGATGAAGGAGCCGATGCAGAGGAACTGCGCGAGGGAGCCGATGGCATTCCCCATGTCCAGAAGGATGGAGAGCATCACATAGAGTGCTCCGATGAAGAAGAGGACAACGATGAAAGCCTTGCCTTGCATAAAACTAGGAGGAGCGGAGCAGCGATCGAGCCTGGAGCAGCGTGAAGCGTGGCAGACCCATCACGGCACGAGTGAGAAAGCAGGAGACATGCGTGCGAAGTCCGGGTGCGAGGTAAGTGCCCAGCACCCACGCGGCGGTGTAAGCGGCAAGGGTGGCCCAGGCAGCGCCAAGTCCGCCATGCATGGGTATCCAGACGAAGTTCAGCGTGGCATTGATGACGACGGCGAGCACAACGGAGGAGAGATTGGCCGCGAGGCGATCCTCCACGGTCAGGATTTGAGTGCGGGCGACACCAACGGCGTAGGGAATGAAGGCCCAGGCATGCACGCGGAGCATTTCGGCGGAGCGTTCATACTCGCTGCCAAAGGCCAGCGGCAGCAGCGGGGCGGCCACCCACAAGCCAATGGCGACGACGAGTGCCAGCACCACCGAAGCGGAGAGGTAGTCCACCGCCCGGCGATGATACTCCGGCTCGTTTTCATGCGCGGCCATCAAGCGCGGCAAGAAGAGGGTGGCGAGCACGCCGGGCACGAAGTAGGCCATCTCAGAGACACGCACCGCCGCGCTGTAAACACCGGCCTCCTCATTGCCGCGAAGCCACTCGATCATGACGGTGTCGAGGCGAAACAACAGCAGCAGCGCGGCCTGTGATGCCAGTTCCGGCCATGAGCGGCGGATCAACTGAAGCGCACGCGACCACCGAAATGCTCCGAGACGAATGCGCCCGCCGTTTTGATGAAACACACGCCAGCACAGACCGATGAAAATCCAGCCCTCAAGCCCATAAGTGAGGGCAAAGAACCACAACGGAGCCTTCCACAAGATGCCCGCACCGATGCAAAAAGCGCTGATGAGAAAGCCGATGAACTGCGCGGTGACGGTGCTGCGCACACGATCATGCGCCTCCAGCCACGCAAAGACCTCCGTGCCTGGATTGGTGAGCAATTGCAGCGCATACACCGCGATGAGCACCGCGCCGGCCGGCTTTGCGAAAACGAGCCAGAGCATGGTGATGGTGAAAAGCACCAGCGAGACGAGCAACCGCGCGGTGAACGTCGTGCCAAGTACCGCGGGCTGATCCTGCGGGCAGTGAATGAGTTCGCGCACGGTGTAGCGGCCAAAGCCAAGCTCGCCGATGCACACGAGAATCGAGACGACGGCCATGGCGACCCCGATTTCGCCGAAGCCGGAACGGCCCAAATGCCTCGCGAGTAGGCAGGTGAGGCCAAAGCTCAACGCGAGGCGCACGAGTCGAAACACGGTGGCGAGCGAAAGCGTGTGAAGGATGGAGCGGCGGGCGCTCATGGGAGGTTCTCGACCGTGAAGCCGGTCTGCTTCAGCGACTCGATGGCGTGGTGATTCACAAAGACGGCGTCTTCACGCGTGTGGCGGTCCCGACGCAGACGGCGGGCGGGCATGTCCACATAGAAGGGGCCGTCGAAGAGGCGCTCGGGCAGCGCGGCACGCATTTCGTCCATTGAGGCGTTCATCTCGGCGAAGACGAACTTCACGGAGCTGAGATGAGCACCAAATCCACGTAGCACGGCGGGTTCGAGACCTTCGGTGTCGATCTTGAGTAGATCGGGATACACCCGCTTTCGCTCGCAAAAGGCCGCGCCGGTTTCGCAAAGCACCTGGATGGCGTTTTCGGCGTTTTCGCCCTCGGCGAGGGCTTTGTTCACGGGGCTGAAATCTTCGTTCGTGAAGGAAAGCATGCCACCGGCATCCGAAAGGGCGATCTGCCATGCGCGGACATTGGCGCGGTCGTTTTTCTCAAGCATCCGCCGCAAGGTGGCGAAGGTGGCGGGATGCGGCTCGAAGGCATGCACGGTCACTTCCGGGCACTCGGACATGAGAAGCGAGTAGATGCCGATGTTCGCGCCGATGTCGAAGCAGGTGTGCACGAGGCCGCTGGCTCCGAGATGGCCGAGGAAGGCCATGTTGTGGTAGTCGTAGCGGCGCTGGCTCCAGACGAGAGCCACGCAGCCGTTCATCTCGCGGCGCTGCTCGATGAAGAGACGCGAACGGTTGGTGATCTCGATGGCGGCGGGCAGCGGAAGGAAGCGTCGCACGCCATGCCACATCGCGTGACGTATCAGCGCCGGCACGGGGCTCACGCCGGGATTCCTGAGGATTCCCTGGCAGGTGTGAATGAAGAGATCCAATCCCATGAGGGACGGTGTTTGGACGGCTCAAGCCGTGGCGTAAGCCTTTTCGACCACATCACAAAGCAGATGGCCGATGAGCAGGTGGCACTCTTGAACACGAGCGGTGATGCTCGAAGGGGCCTTGAAGCTGAGTTTCGCGAGTTTGGAGCATGCGGACTCTTTTTCGCCGGTGAAGGCGATGGTGACACAACCGCGCTCATTGGCCGCTTTGAGTGCAGCGAGGATGTTAGGGCTGGTTCCGCTCGTGGAGATGCCGAGAGCGACATCGCCGGGCTGCGCGAGGGCTTCGATCTGGCGTGAGAAGACGGTCTCGAAGCCGAAGTCGTTGCTGTGCGCGGTCAGAATGGAGGTGTCCGTTGTGAGAGCGAGACCAGCGAGAGCAGGGCGATTGACGCGGTAACGCACCACCAGCTCGGCGGCGAGGTGCTGGGCATCTGCGGCACTGCCGCCGTTGCCGAAGAAGATGATCTTCTTGCCGTTCTTGAGGGCCGTGAGCCATGCATCGGCTAGCGGAGCGATTTGGTCGCTCATCGCACTGAGCTTGGCGATGGCGTCCTGGTGCTCGCTGAGGTGCGCTTGGAAAAGGGAAGGGAAGTCGCTCATATCACGAGAAGGCTGCCAGAAGCTCGTCCGGGGTCAAGGTGGCGGTGCCGAGTTTGCCAACGACGATGCCGCTGGCGTGGTTGGCGATTTCGGCGGCGTCTTGCAGTTTGAAACCGGCGGCGAGAGCCAAAGTCAGCAGCGCGATGGCGGTATCACCCGCGCCGGAAACGTCATAGACCTCGCGAGCACGCGTGTGGATGTGGTGCGGGCTTTGCCCACGCTCAAAGAGCATCATGCCGTGCTCGCCAAGCGTGACGAGGACGCTGTTCACGGCCCATTTTTCGAGCAGGATGCGACCGACTTCGAGCAGCTCGGGGTTTTGCGCCGGAGGACCGGGCAGGAGGTGATCTTCGAGGCCAGCGGCGGCGAAGGCTTCGAGGCGATTCGGTTTCACAAGCGTGACGCCGCTCCAAGGCAGCGGATTGCGCGGCGAAGGATCAACGGTGACGATCAACTTGTGCTCGGTGGCGATTTTGGAGACGAGCTGCATGAGCTCGGTGGTCATGAAGCCTTTGCCGTAGTCTTCGAGAATGATGGCGTCGAGATTCGGCGCGAGGGCGCGGAGGCGCTTTTCGATCTCGGCGAGTTCGTCGGCGGTGAGCGGCAGCAGTTTTTCGCGATCGACGCGGACGATCTGCTGCTGGCGGGCGGAGACGCGGGCCTTCGAGATCGTGGGCAGTGTGTCGTGAACGAGCAGCGGAGCAGGATCGACTTTGTCGGCAATTAAGAGATCGCGCAGGCGGTCGGCGGCGCTGTCTTTGCCGACGCGGCCCATCAAATGCGTGTGCGGCGAGAAGGGCGAGATGTTGCGGGCGACGTTGGCGGCACCGCCGGGATAAAATTCCTCACGCGTGACCTCGACGATGGGCACCGGTGCCTCCGGCGAAATGCGGCGCACATGACCCCAGATGAAGTGATCGAGCATCACATCGCCAATGACGAGGATGCGGCACTTCGCGAGGCTTCCGAGGCAGTTGCGGGTGAAGTTCATGCCTTTTTGCGGCGCTCGCCAACGGCGGCGGCGAGCTCTCCGAGCATCGTTTCGGTGGTGGACCAGTTCACGCAGGCGTCGGTGATGCTCTGGCCGTAGGTGAGTGGCACGCCGGGTTTGGTGTCCTGGCGGCCTTCGACGAGGTGGCTTTCGATCATCACGCCGGTGACGGCCTTGCTGCCGGCGGCGATTTGTTCGCTGAGCGAGGCGCTGACGAGCGGCTGCTTGCGGTAGTCTTTGAGGCTGTTGCCGTGGCTGCAGTCGATCATGACGCTCGGCGGCAGTCCGCGGGCGCTGAGTTGATCGGAGGCGGTCTTGATCGATGCGGCGTCGAAGTTCGTGCCGCCTTTGCCACCGCGCAGGATGACGTGGCAGGAGTTGTTGCCTTTCGTGTTCACGATGGCGGCGACGCCGTCTTTGGTTACCGAGAGGAAGCTGTGCTGGCCTTTCGCGGCCTCGATGGCGTCGAGAGCGACCTGGATGCCGCCATCGGTGCCGTTTTTGAAGCCCACGGGCATGCTCAAACCGGACGCGAGCTGGCGATGCACCTGGCTTTCGGTGGTGCGGGCACCGATCGCGCCCCAAACGACCACGTCAGCGATGTACTGCGGCGTGATGACATCGAGAAACTCCGTGCCGGCCGGGATGCCCATCTGCGTGAGCTCCAAAAGCAGGCCGCGAGCGCCGCGCAGGCCGTTGTTGATATCGAAACTGCCGTCAAGGTGCGGGTCGTTGATAAAGCCCTTCCAGCCGACGGTGGTTCGTGGCTTTTCAAAATAGACGCGCATGACGATTTCGAGGTCCGCACCATGTTTCGCCCGTGCGGCGATGATGTGGCGGCCGTATTCGAGAGCGGACTTCGTGTCGTGGATCGAGCACGGACCAACGACGACGAGCAAGCGGTCGTCTTGGAGATTGAGGATGGCTTCCGACTTCTTGCGGGACTCCTCGACAAAGGCGGCCTCGGCATCGCGCAGCGGATACTCGTGCATGAGCAGCGCAGGCTGGATAAGCGGGAGGATTTCAGCGACGCGAAGGTCGTCAGTAGGATGCGATTGGCTCACGGGACGGGAAGGGGGCAAAAATGGGGCGGCAGTGTGGGGCGCTGAGAGGCCGCGTCAATGACCGGAACGAGCGGGATGGCTGGAGTGATGGAGTGATGGAATGATGGAGTGATGGAGTGATGGAGTGATGGAGTGATGGAGTGATGGAGTGATGGAGTGATGGAGTGATGGAGTGATGGAGTGATGGAGTGATGGAATGATGGAATGATGGAGCGTTGTAGGGCCCCATCGATCCTCTACTCCAACACTCCATCGCATCCGGCCAAGCTGCCGCCCTTGGTGACTCCACGGAGGGAGTCACCCCGTCG
>JBEIGR010000012.1:0-21870 GCA_040381795.1 Verrucomicrobiaceae bacterium
ATCGTCGGCGTGGACCCCGATTTCACCCACAGCGCCCCCCTCGACCCCAGCGGCAACGCCCTCGGCCCCTTCCAAGTCGGCCAAACCCTCAAAATCATCACCGAAGTCACCAACTCCTCCGGCACCCGCACCACCGCCCCCCGCACGATTGTCATCGTGGAGCCGGTGGTGTGAGCTTCCACCCAAACCACACTATTTTTCTATGATCCGATTGCATCAACCACCAGTCCTTGTCGTCGTGGCTCTGGCCGCCACCATCCTTATTTCCAGCTGTGTGGTCGGCGAATTTGCGAACTATATCAGCCATGCGGGAAGTGGGCACTTCGAACGATTGAATAAGCAGCGCATTCTGGAGCGCTCTGCCAAGGACTGGTGTTTGGCAATCCGAGCCAATCAGATCGTCCCCGTCTATCCTCTCGACGAAGATGTGCAGGTGGGAGACGTGATGATTGTGGATACGCCAGTGGCTCAGTTGAAAAAGAAATGGAATGCCAAGGGCTACCTACCCATTGAGCACCGCTATGGACGCTTTCAGCCAAGCGGATACAGCAAGTACTATAGCAACGGCCAGTATGGGATTAGCAAGGACAGCGTATTGCCGCACCTTTGGCAATCCCCGCGGAATCCAGAAGATTGGCATTCCAATCCCTCCGCGTTGCCAATGCCAATTCCAGAAAAAAAGGCCGGGGAAAGCGATGCTGACTATGCCAAGCGGAAAAAAGAGGTCATCGACAGGGCGCTGACCACCAACTGGCCCCTGGCACCACGAGCAGCTTTCCCGGTGATCGGCTTCAACATTCGTCGAGGAGAGTCATTCAATGGTGCCCTGCCACTCAAAGGCGTGCCGATTATGCTGGGGGCGCTCGGCGCGCGCTCTGTCACCGGCAGCATCGCACTAACTGATGTCTTTACTTATGGCATCGACGAGCCGTCGATCCGCGACGATCTGTTCAATTGGCTAGAAAAATCAGAAGCTACGAAAGACTATCTCACCGCCTACCTGGCTAGGCCAAATGATCCCGACTACGGAAAGAGGAAAATTTTCCTCCGGGTAATCACGCGCGTGTATTTGGTGAGAAGTGTGGACGTGAGTCTTGTCAATCAGGACTCTTCTGCCTGGAAGCTGTCAGCAGGCCAGCCAAAGACGGTTCAGGAAAACGTAGCCTTTGAAAAGAAGGACACGGATCTTTTGACCCAACTTAACCTTGGACTGCTCCAGCACAGTTTGGAGGGTGGCGCTATCGATGGTGTGGATCCCAAAGCCACCGCGCTGCGTGAGTCGGCCGTGCGGATCGCGGAACAGCGGCAGGCCATGAAAGATCAGTTTGGAGGTTTTGTCGTTCCTGGCGGGACAGTCGCGCTAACTGCGGCCACACAAAGCTCGATTTCGATGCGGGAGTCATTCACGCGTCCAATTGTCGTGGGCTACCACGCCCTCGAGTTTGAGGTTCTCTATGACGCCGATACCGCGGGCGTGAGAGTTGATCTCGGCCGGCCGCAATCCACATTTACGCGCCTGGAAGACTGAGCATGAGCACTAGATTTTCTTAACTTCACCCAATAACCCAACAAAATTATGGCCAAGAAAAATGTCGAAGAAGAGGTTGTCGAAGAAGGCCAAGGAAAAACCAACGGGTTTATCCTGGGGAGAATCGAGTATTGGAGAACCAAGGACCGGCAAGAAGGCACCACTCACCAAGTTTGGAAGTTTCGCCGGGGGCCGAATAATTACGACTATGAGGTCCACAAGATATGAAATTCGAGTGATGGCGGATAAGCACAGACTGATCTGGCGGCAGCCGATAACTGACTCATGAAGCACCACAGTTTTTTTATATCATTGCTAGTGGTATCATCAGGCTTCCTGATGGCGCAGACGCCGGGGGAGGCGCTATTGAGGGACGCGTCCTCGCCTCATGCCTGGGTGGTGGTGGAGCGCGTGGAGTCCGTGCCGCTGCCCGGAATCAAAGCCTTGCCGTTTGTGAAAATGGAGATGAAGGCGGAGGTGGTGCGCCCGCGTGCGCTGCAGACGCTGCCAGAGCTGCACAAGCTGAATCCTCAACTGGGCAAGACACTGCCGCAGCTGGAGGGGCTGCTGAAGCATGCGGTGGTGGCGAAGCAGTTCCACCAATTGTACGATGCAAAGGTGAAGAACATCAGCGGCATGAGCACGACGCTTTATTTTGACTGCGCGACGGTGCTGAACCTGACGGATGAGAAGAGCGGACGTCGTGCAGTGCTGTTCCAGTCGGACATGGACGTGGACACGGACGGGACTGATCCGGTGAGGAAGGCGAGGCTAGAGGATTATGACGAGGCGCGCATCTCGCGGACTTTCCTGCCAAGGCTGGCGTATTCATGGCCGAACACGGAAAAGGCGGTGAATCCCTTCCTGGCTTATCCCGGCAGCTTGCTGCCGGGATTGAAAAAGGTGCAGGCGCTGGTGAGTGAGGAGCAGGCGAAGGACCGCAGGGGGACGGTGTGGCCGAAGGTCGCGCAGGTTTGTGCGGAGCAGATCAACCGGGTGGAGACGATCTCAGGAAACGAGGACCTGATCAAAGATTTGAAGCAACTGCGCTTTCCGCTGTCGGTGGAGGAACCTTTCGTGGTGATTCCAGGTTCGTGGAAATACGATGCTGGTGACGCGCACAGCCTCGTCAAGGGCTGCCACGGAATCGTGATCGTGGGTTCCGTAGTGTATCCGTGCATGTTGGCGGATTCCGGGCCGCCTGAGAAATGCGGGGAAGCCTCTCTGCGCCTGTGCAAGGCGGTGAAGCCGGATGCATCGGGCGTGCTGGGGGCGCTGGACGCGCTGGGGGCGACGTATTTTTTGTTTCCTGGCACGGCGATGAAAGGAAAGCCCGATGTGGCGAAAATGCGAGCGGAGGCGGAGCGTCTGCTGGGGGAGATGGGCGGACTGGGAGCCTCCGCCAAACTGCACGACTGGAATGCAGAGGGACCACGCTAACACATTGAATCTATGAGCACAGAAACGTCAGATACTCCACCGATTGTCGAGCCTACACTAGAGCACGCGCCTCCCGTTCCCGTCGAGGAAAAGAAGGTGCCGCGGCCCTACAGAATCCCGTCGCGCTGGCTGGTGCTAATTGTGACGATCCCGCTGCTGGTGGGCGGGGGGCATTTTGGCTGCCAGAAAATGGATGAGAAGGAGGGGCGGGCGCAGTTCGTGGTGCCCAAAAGCGGCAAGAACGTAGTATTCGGAGCGATGCTGGGCCTGCGGGATAAAGAGGGCAAAATGCTGGAGGCAGGCAGGGGGCAGGGTGCCGCCTCGACGTCCGTGACCTTGTGGGTGTGTAATCTGGACGGTTGGCTCATCGACCTAGCGGAGGGGAACGAGGCGCTAATGAAAGAGGCGGGCTTTACCCCGGTGCAGTGGCGGAGCTATCATTCCAACAGCAGAATGAAGAGCAGCGAGACTTCCTTTCAGACGGATGAGGACCGGAAGCGGTTCACGGAATGCCGGGAGTGGCTCTCGAAGCAAACGGGAGTGGTGCTGCCTGCGGAACTGGCAGGGGTGGACTTCACGGGGCGGCTGTTTGCGCCACGAGTTCCGGCGTCACTCAAGGAAGAACCTCGATTTCCATTGTCCAACGGGGAGGCAGCGCAGCTCAAAAAGTGGCAGGATGCGCTGCTGAAGATGGCAGTGGAGCAGGAGAAGCTGCTGAAGGATTACAAGGATGCACAAGGGCGGCCCTACACGCGGGAGATATGGAGCGCTTTTGTGCAAGACATCGGGAAGACCTGGAAGCAGAAAATGGAGAAGGAGAATCAGCAGTTTAGCAACTGGCTGGAACGCTGCCGACAGAAGCTACGTCTAGTGATCGCAGGACAGGTGTTTGAGAACGTCCGCGCGGATGTGCAGGGCCGCGCGGTGGTGCCACGCGCGGATTTACAGCGGCTCTTTGGTCCCGATGCGAACCCGGACGATGACACAGTACAGCTTTTGTTTTTCCGCCAGGTGACCCCCGCGAAAGAGGAGCTGGAGGTGTTTCGCGGGCTGGTGAGCACTTACGGTGTCATCTGCACCGCGCCAGTGACCGTGGCGCTGCCGCTGGGTGCGGGACACACTCTAGATGCCGCGCCGCAAATGCGCTCGCTGGTCAATGACGGCGGCCCCACACTGGAATTACCGCTTCGTCCGCTACTACTGCGCTCGCTGGCCTGGGGGCTCTCTGCTGGCGTACTGGGGCTGATCCTGATCGTGGGTGGGACGAGCGGCACGCTGCGTGAGGTGGTGCCACAAGGGCATCCACTGATCAAAACTTGGGAGCAGAGTCAATGGAGCGTGTCGCGTGTGACTTTTGCGCTGTGGCTGGCTGTTTGCACCGCATGCTTTGTCTATCTATGGGCGATGCGAATGGATGTGAGTGTGCTGTCGGGTTCTGCGCCTCTGCTATTGGGCATTCATGGCAGCACGCTGCTGGCGGCCTCATTTGTCAAGGCGAGCCGTGAACTGCAAGATCTAACGCCTACGCGCGGGCTGCTCATGGACCTTTTGACAGAAGGCAGGGAGGCGGAGATTTCCCGGCTGCAAATGGTGGTCTGGAACGGAGTGCTGGCGGTGGTGTTTGTGTGGCAGACCTTTGACCGCTGGGAGATGCCGCAGTTTGACGCCAACCTGATGACGCTGCTGGGAATCAGCTCGACGGCTTATGTGGGCTACAAGTGGAGCGCGCAGAATAAGAGCGCGCAGCCGACAACATAAACCATGAACTCGACTGTAAGCCGAATCACATGGTGAATGTTTGCCCTTAGCTTTGTTGTTGGTTGTAGCGCACAATTCAGATTCCACGACGGCACAGACTCGGAATTCAGTTGAGGAATCGTAAGTCGCGAAGCCTCGCCTGATAAACGCGCCTCTGTTCACTCCACCAAGGCCTGCTCGCGATCCGGGCCGACGCCGAGGAGGCTGGCGCGGGCTCCGGTGAGGCCTTCTAGGCGTTTGAGGTGGGCTTTGGCGAAATCGGGGAAATCGGCGAAGTTTTTGATGCCGCTGAGGTCCTGTTTCCCGCGCTGGTGGGTCTCA
This sequence comes from Verrucomicrobiaceae bacterium, assembly GCA_040381795.1. Classification (GTDB taxonomy): domain Bacteria; phylum Verrucomicrobiota; class Verrucomicrobiia; order Verrucomicrobiales; family Verrucomicrobiaceae; genus Prosthecobacter. The sequence continues at coordinate 5,048 of JBEIGR010000012.1, forward strand.
TAGACGGGTTGGCAGGCGGCGAGATCGGCGGCGGTGCTGGGCGGGGCTAGCGGTATGGCATTCATGGCATTGAGCGGTGCAGCGGGAAGGATACCGATACCCTGGAGCGGAGTCGTGCTCGCTTCGGTGCGGCGCCCACATTACGAAGGGCGGCACTGCTTCGCCCATTCGGCTTCTTGGAAGCCGACGAGGTGGACGCCGGATTTGCCATCCGCGAGCAGCGGACGCTTCACGAGATTGCCGTGCGTTGAAAGCAAGGTGAGGGCGTCATCGTCGGACATGGCGGGGAGCTTGGATTTGAGGTCCATGGCTCGGTAATCGAGGCCGGAGGTGTTGAAGAGGGCGCGGAGATCGCCATCACGGGCTTTGAGTGCGGCACGGAGTTCGGAGACGCTGGGTGGCGTCTCGCGGATGGGTAGCACTTCAGCCTCGATGCCATTGCTTTTCAGCCAGGTGAGGGCTTTGCGGCAGGTGGAGCAGCCTTGGTAGGCGTAAACCTTCATCGGGGCTTAGGCGACGAGCGTTTGCTCACGAGCAGGGCCGATGCCGAGAAGGCTGATGCGGGCACCGGTGAGTTCTTCCACACGATTGAGGTAGGATTTCGCGAGCGGGGGGAGATCGGCGAAGTTTTTGATCTGGCTGAGATCGGTCTTCCAGCCGGGGTGGCTTTCATACACGGGCACGCAGGCTTCGATGTCCTCGATGGTGCTGGGCGGGTAGGTGAGCGTTTGGCCACGCAGCGTGTAGGAGGTGCAAATCTGCACTTCATCGAGACCGTCGAGGCCGTCGAGATTGGTGATGGCGAGTTCATCCGCGCCATTGACCATGACGGCGTAACGCAGAAGCACCGCATCGAGCCAGCCGCAGCGGCGTGCGCGGCCGGTGGTGGCTCCAAATTCGCGGCCCATGTTGTGGAGCATATCGCCGATGTCTTCGTTCTCGGTGACGAAGGGACCGCTGCCGACACGGGTGGTGTAGGCTTTGCAGACGGCGACGACTTTATCGATCATGCGCGGCGGCACGCCGGAACCGGTGCAAGCACCGCCGGAGGTCGTGTTCGAGCTGGTGACAAAGGGATAGGTGCCGTGGTCGATGTCGAGGTAAGTGCCCTGGGCACCTTCAAAGAGGAGGTTTTTGCCGGCCTGGATGGCCTCGTGGCAAGCGACGACGGTGTTCGTGATGTGCGGTGCGAGTGTGGCGGCGGCGGCGAGCACTTTCTCCACGGTCTCTTCGACTGGAATGGCTTCAATGCCAGCGGCGACGATGACTTCGTTGTTGCTGATGATGCGCTCGCGGAGTTCGACGGCGAGTTTTTCAGGCTGGGTGAGCAGGATGGCACGAAGGCCGTTGCGCTCGATCTTGTCGGCGTAGGCGGGGCCGATGCCACGCCCGGTGGTGCCGATGGCTTTGGCTCCGCGTTTGGCTTCGCGAGCACGATCGAGTGCCTTGTGGTAAGGCATGACGAGATGAGCGGTTTCGCTGATGAGCAGATTCTTGGCGCCGATCTTCACGCCCTGGCTGCGCAGCTTGGCCATTTCTTCGAGGAGGCCGAAGGGATCAATGACGACGCCATTGCCGATGATGCAGAGCTTGTCCTCCCAAAGGATGCCGCTGGGGATGAGATGCAGGATGTATTTCTGGCCGTTGCTGATGACGGTGTGGCCTGCATTGCTGCCGCCTGCGGCACGCACGACGACGTCGGTATTTTCGGTGAGGAAATCGACGATCTTGCCTTTTCCTTCATCGCCCCACTGGGCGCCGACTACGATGGTATTGGACATGGTTTTTTTGGGGAATAGAAATGAGAGGGGGAACGGACGGGAGGCGAAGGCGTGGGGACGCGTGAGCGCTATGGCACACGCCATTCCTCATCGCTGATCCGTCATCGCATGATGCTTTAAGCGAGCTGCGAGGCGAAGTAGAAGGCCGCGCCGGAGGCCAGGAGGCCTAGGAAGCCAAGGGCGATCAAGCCGGCTGAGCTGGAGCCTTTGACGACCTTTTTGGGGCCAAAGCCGGTGCGGAGACTGCGATCATAGGCGGTGGCGGCAAAGCCTCCGCTGGAGACGGTGCGGGAAGCGGCGCGGGCCGGGGCGGCAGGGGCCTCTTCATCACCGATGAAGACACACTCGACATCCCCAAGGGCGAAGGAGCCGCCGTGTTCGAGCTGGAGGGCCTCGACGCGAGCGCCGTTGATCTTGGTGCCATTGGTGGAGCCGAGATCGGAGAAAATCCAGGTGGCACCATCGAAGGAGACCTCCCCATGATGGCTGGAGACGGAGTCATCGGCGAGGACGAGCTGATTGTCATCGGCACGGCCGAGGGACATGCGCTCGGCGCTGATTTCGAGAAGGCCGGAGGAGCCGCTGGGGGTGGTGAACTGGATGCTAGGCATGGCAGGTGGGCTTTCTAGCAAGGAGAGAGGTGCTAGGCAAGGTGCAATCTGGGGCGGCGTCAGAGCACGGTGATCTTTGCCGTGATGGGCAGGTGATCGCTGGAGCCGGTGAGTTTTTCGCGGTCGAAGGAGAAGGGGCGGCCTCGGGCATCAGCGGCGGGTGGTTTGTTGAAAATGGACACGCTGGCTGGCTCGAATTTTAGGCCCTGGAGGCCATAAATGAGGCCGCGGGAGAGGATGAACTGATCGAGGAGGTTCATCGAATTGGTGGCGGCGGAGAAATAATGGGTGCCACGATCAGGAACGGCGGTTTGCGGCCACATGGCGTTGAAGAGCCAGGCGGAGCGTTTGAGGTAATTTTCGGCGGTGGGAGGTTTGCCTCCGGCTGCGCCTTTCATTTCCTCTTCGACGTGGTCGAGGTCTTTGGAGGCCTGGAGGTAGTCGAGGATGCTGCGGGACCAGGGTTCGTCGTTGAAATCGCCCATGAGGAGGATGTTGCGGTTCCAGCGGGTTTTGAGCTGATCGAGAGTGAAGGGCGGTTTGGCGGTGAGATACTCCTGTTTCGAGTATTTGAGGTAGGCATCGACGAGGCGGCCAGTATGCTCGGCGGCGGTGATGCGCAGTGGCTCGGTTTCATACTGGCCATTTTTCCGCGAGGGCCAGTGATTGACGAGAACGATGAGCTCGGGCGGCGTGCCTGGGCCTTTGAGGCGGAGGCGAACTTCGAAAACATCCCGCGTGGCATAGCGCAGATGGACGGTGTGGCCCTTCATCTCGGATTTGGCGGGCTTGCGGAAGATTTTGTCGGAGTAGAGCAGTGTGCAGTCGATGCCGCGAAGGTCCTCGCTATCGAGGTGGGCGATCTGGAGATCGGTGCGACCGGTGGCCTTGATGAGATCGCGGATGACGGCTTCGTTTTCGACCTCGCAGAGCCCAAGGAGATCGGGGCCGGTGCCATCGTGGAGGGCATTGATGACGGCGGCGAGGTTCTTTACCTTGGCGTCGTAGGCGGCCTGAGTCCAACCTTGCTCGGGAGTGAACTCGAGGTCGGTGGCGAGCTCGGAAGCAGTGGTGTCGAAGAGATTTCCGACGTTCCAGAAGGCGGTTTTGATCTCAGGCATGCCGTGAGGGTATCAAAGCGCTTGTAAGTGGGGAAGAGCGAAAGTTTGTAGTTCGGCCTTTAGGCCGTGATTGGGCGGCTTCGGACGGGCTGAAGCCCGAACTACGAACTCAAGGCTGCGCGGGCGTGACGCCGAGACCGGGTGGGCTGGGGTTGTGGGAAATGTCGTCGGTGGTGAAGAGTTGTTTGTCGGGGCCGGCGCTGCGGATTTCGAGTTTACCAGGGCCGTTGGCATGGAACCAGAAGGGCGTGCCCCAGCGATCGACGAGTTGGCCGCTGCGGAGGGCATTGTGCTGGCGGGGGAAGAGGTGGCCCTTCTGCCCGGCGTATTGCGTGCCGGTGAGGGCGGCGGTGATGTCGGCATTGTCGCCGAAGGTGGCATTCAGGCCGGCTTTGCCGATGAGATCGGTGAATTCGGCGACGATGCGCAAATCATCCTGCACGCTTTGGCCGGGAGCATTGAGCTGGCTGGCTTTCTGATCGTTGACGGGGTCGATCTCAGGACGCGCACTTGCCTGAGAGGGCGTGTAAAAGAGCTCCGCAGGTTTGCCAAGATCACTTAGGACTGGCGCTGGAGGAGGTGAGGGGGGCGTGGTGGTTTCTTTTGGCTCCGGCAGGCGTGCGGGCCAGAAAATGATGACGGCGGCAAGGGCAAGCGCGAGGAGGACGAGGGTGGGCTTGAGACGGCGCATGGGGTTTGATCCGAGATTTGAGTCTCTGTGATCGCAATGGAGCGGTGAAGGGCGCTAGAGAAGGAAGTCCATGTTGACGGCGTTGGCGGGATTGCCGCCGGGGACGAAGCGGGAGAGGTTGGGGAAGATGGCGGCGATCTGATCGTTGGGGACGCCAAACCATTGGGCGATGCGGCCGGCATAGACATCGACGGGGGTGGTGGGGATGAAGCGGCCGCGGTTGCCGCTGGCATCAATGCCGCCATTGAAGGTGAGATCGGGGAATTTGCCGCAGATTTGCCGGCCTTTGACGCCGCCGCCGCAGATGAAGGCGTGACCGCCCCAGCCGTGGTCAGAGCCGGAGGTGTTGGGCACGAGGGTGCGATTGAAGTCGGAGGCGGTGAAGAGCATGACCTTGTCCCAAAGGCCGAGGGCTTTCATGGCATCGGCGAAGGCGTTGACGGAGCGGGCGAGGTTATTGACGAGGCCATAGTGGCCGTTGATGAGGGGACTGGCTCCGGGGATCTGGGAGGTGTGGGTGTCCCAGCCGCCGAGCTGGACGAAGAAGATCTGGCGGCGGTTGGCCAGGGCGGTGCGGCCGGCGATGAGGCGGGCGACCATTTTGAGCTGGTTGGAGAAATCCGTGAGGCGGGGATTGAAGAGGCCGTTGGGGAAATGCAGGTCGAAGTGGCTGTCGAGCGTGGTGGCGGCCTGGCCGGCGGTATTGGTGGTGGCGGTGGCGGCGAGGGCTGAGCCGACGAGGGACTCGGTGAAGCGGGCATTTTTTGGCACATCGACGTAGTTGGTGTCGAAGAGGCTGGCGTGGTTCATGGCGAGCACCTGCTCGAGGGCGCGGAGGCGCCAGCCAGCGTTGTTGTTTTGGTAGTTGGTGCTCTGGAGGAGGTCGTTCGGATTGGAGGCGAGATTGGCGAGCGGATCGTAGCGGTTGCCGCTGAGGGGGCCGCTGTTGAGGTGCGGGGCGAGGGCGGCATTGCGCAGGGAGCTGTTGTAGGGACTGCCGAAGCCGGAGTAGGAGGCAACACCGTTGGTGCTCATGATGTAGGGCTGGACGTTGACGCCGATTTGCAGGCTGTTGACGCCGGCGATGGAGACGGAGAGGGAGAGATCTCCGGCGTTTTGTGGGCCGAGAAGATCGGCGATGCGGCCGCCCCAGCCGGAGGTGAAGGGTTTGTCCGGGATGGAGGACTGCCACTGGGTCTGCTGATCGGAGTGGGAGAAGAGCTGGGGAGGCTTGGGGAAGGTGTTGAAGTTCCCACGGGTGATTCCGGGCTGGGTGAGGGTGCCGATGTTGGAGACGAAGGAGAGCTCGCCGCTGTTGAACATGCTGGCGAGGGGGGCGGCGGCGGCACTGAGTGCCATGGAGCCGACGCCAGTCCCGCAATAGCCGGCCTGGTGCATGTAATTGGCGTTGAGGGGGGTGAGGCGGCTGCTGAGGGTGAGATCAGCCTGGTTGTTGCCGCGGTCGTAATTGATGTTGTCGAAGGAGCTATCGGCGAGGGTGAGGATGGTGCGGGCGGTTTCGTATTGAGTGCGGGCGGTGGACGTGGCGGGGGTGCCGGAGGGGAGAAGGAGGTTGCTGGAGTCGTTGCCGCCATTGAGGAAGAGGCAGACGAGGGCTTTGTAATCCTCCCCACTGCCCTGGGCGGCAGCATTGCCGATGAGGCTGAGGTGGGAGAGGGTGTTGACCATGGAGGTAATGCCCATGCCGGCGCAGGTGGACTGGACGAGGAAGTCGCGGCGGTTGGGTTTGCTGCGGTCTTCGGACTTGCGGAGGAAGATGTTCATATGGGATTCCTGGTTTGTGATTCTGTGAGCGAGGCTTACTTCTGGACTTGGCCGAAGTTGGAGAGGTTGACGAGGTAGGCGGCGATGCGGGCGCGATCGCGGATCTCGGTGTGGAAGGCGTCTGTGGGAGGATTTTTCGGGTCGTAAATGGCGATGCTGGGAGCGAAGCGGGTGATGGAGTAGCCGTTGTAGATGCCTTCCATGAGGGTCTGGCGGGTGTTGCGGACGGGGAGCGGATTGGGGGCAGGAAGGTTTGGCTCGATGAGGACAGGGCAGGCGGCCTTCATGGAGCCGCCGCACCAGAGAAGGTCCATGGAGTCCACGATGGCCTTGGTGGCAGCCCAGTGGGCGTTTTGGATGTGGGTGGGCGAAGGGGAGGATGGGACATTTCCGCCATTGGCGGCGCTGATGCTGGCGTAGAAGGTGGTGCGGTAGAGCTCGATGATGGAGGTATAATCCATGACGATGCGGTCACGCTGGTTGTTCGAGCCAGGGAGGTCGCTGGCGAAGTAGCCGGCGATGCGGGCGAAGGCGGGCATACGCAGCGGCAGGGCCTGGGGCGTGACACTGACGGTGACATTGGCGGTGGGGGCACTACTGAGGCGGACGGTGTAGGTGGCGGTGGCTCCACCCTCGGTGACGGGGGCACTGACGGCGGTGAAGACGAGGGCAGGGGCATCATCGTCCTGGATGGTGGCGATGAGGGAGGTGCCGGACATCCCGTGATAGGCGGTGTCTGTGGAGCTGAGGGTGTGGGTGATGATGCCGGTGTGGGCTCTTTCGATCACGGCGTCATTTACGGCACTGACGGTGACGGTCTGGGGGGCGGACCAGTTGGCAGTGGTGAAGGTGAGGGTGCCGCTGGTAACGAGGCCTGAGCCGAGATTGAACTGGAGCTGGGCGTTGGCGGCGAGATTGACGGTGACATCGGCGCTGGGAGCGGCGGAAAGGGCGAGGGTGTAGGTATCGGTGGCTCCGTTTTCGACGACGGTGGTGCCGGTGCCGCTGTGGGCGAGCAGGAGGCGGACGTTGTCATTATCCGTGATGAAGGCGGTGACGCCAGGGAGGGTGGCCCCGGTGTAGGTGGGATCAGTGGTGGTCACCGCGTGGGTGATGGTGCTGGTGTGCGGGCTGCCTTCGATGGCGGCATCATCGACGGCGCGGAGGGTGAAGCTCTGCAAGGTGTTCCAATTGGCGCTGGTGAAGGTGAGGCTGGCCGGAGTGACGGTGACTTGGGCGCTGTCGACAGCGGGCGTGATGGTGACATCGGCAGTGGGAGCGGAGAGGAGGCTGACGGAGTAGGTATCCGTGAGGCCAGCCTCGGAAAGGAGGGTGGCATTGCCGCTTTCGCCGAGGATGAGGAGCTGGGAATCGTTGTCGGTGATGAGGACGGAGGGATTGCCGATGGAGATGGCATTGTAGCCGGTATCGGCGCTGGCGGTGGTGTGGGTGATGGTGCCAGCGTGGCGGCTTTCCGTGGCGGTGTCATCGACGGCGCTGACGGTGACGGTCTGCGGGGTGGACCAATCGGTGGTGGTGAAGGTGAGGGTGGCGGAGGCGGCTCCATTCACGCGGGTCTGGGCATCGGCGGTGACGGTGACCACGACATTGGCGGTGGGGAGCTGGTTGCAGACAAGGGTGTAGGTATCGGTGGCTCCGCCTTCGGTGACATTGAGGCTGCCGCTGGCACGGATGAGGGTGATGCCGTCCGCGTCGTTGTCGATGATCGGAACGATGAGGGCCGGCTGGGTAGTGCTGGCGTGCAGCCGGGAATCGCTGACGAGGGAGAAATTCAGCGTGCCGTTGTGGGGGCCTTCGCCGCCGGCATCGTTCGCGGCTCCGAGGGTGGCGTTCTGCGGGACGTTCCAGTTTGCCGGAGTGAAGGTGAAGGTGGGCGTCGTGGTGGTGATCTGGTTGTTCGGGTGCAGCGTGACGACGACATCGGCTGTGGGCTGGGTGGCCAGGGCAATGCCGATGGTATCGGTGAGGCCTGCTTCGGAGACACGGGTCTCGTAGCCACTGTTCGTGACGAGGAGGGGCGGCTCATTGTCTCGCACGGTGACGATGACGGGGGCAATGCTGGCGAGGTTGAAGGCGAGGTCGTTGCTGGTGAGCCAGTGGTTGATGACAGAGCGGTGCTCCCCCTCAAGAATGGCGTCATTGATGGCGGTGACGGTGATGGTCTGCGGGGTGGCCCAATTCGTGGTGGTGAAGGAGAGTGTGGAGGCGCTGACGCTGGTCTGCGTGTCGGAGACGGCGATGTTTACCGTGACGGTGGCAGAGGGCTGGGAAGGCATGACGACGGTGTAAGTGTCCTGCACGCCGCTTTCGGTGACGACGGTGGAGCCTCCGACCTGGGTGATGTGCACGAAGCTGTTGTCATTGTCCGTCACAGCGGCCTGGAGCGAGTTAACGGCAAGGCCGTTGTAGCCCGCGTCGGTGCTGCTGAGGGCATGAGAGAGGGTGCTGAAGTGGACGAAGGCCTCGCGGGTGGTGTCTTCGATGGCGGTGACGGTGACGGTCTGCGGGGTGGCCCAGTTCGCGGGGGTGAAGGTAAGGGTGACGCTGGCGGCGGGTGTGGGAGCGGCAGAGGTGCTGACGAGGGTCTGCGCATCCGCATTGATGGTGAGTGTCACATCGGCGGTGGGGGCGGCGGTGAGCACCGCGGTGTAGGTATCCGTGGCTCCGCCCTCGGCCACATCGGTGCTGCCGGCGCTGGTGACGAGGCTGACGGCCTTGGCATCGTTGTCCACGACAGTGAAGGAGATGGGGAGGACGCTGGTGGCGTTGTAAGTGCCGCCGCCGTTGGCAATGCTGTAGCCGATGGTGCCGGTGTGGATGCGTTCGATGGCGCTGTCGTTTACGGCGGTGACGGTGACGGTCTGCGGAGTGGCTCCGTTGGAGGTGGTGAAGGTCAAAGTGGCCGGGGAGACGGTGATTTGGCCGTTCGGCACCAAGGTGACGACGGCGCTGCTGCCGGAGGGATTGCCGATGAGCTGGACGGTGAAGGTATCCGTGGCTCCGCCCTCGGTGACGATGCTGTTTCCATCTGGGGAGACGGCGATGAGGTTTGGATCGTCATCGAGCACGGTGAAGACGACGGGCTGAACGTAGAGGTTGTTGTAGCCGGCGTCGTTGCTGGTGACGGAGAAGGTTACGGTGGAGGCCTCGGGGCCTTCGTAGCTGGTGTCTCGCACGCCGGTGAAGCTGATGGTGCGTGGGACGTTCCAATCCCAAGGATTGAAGGTGACGGTGCCGGTGAGGTTCTGGGCATCACCGCTGGTGTTCGCGGCGACGGAGACCGCCGAATTCGGCGGATCACTCAGCACGACGGTGAAGGTATCCGTGGTGCCGTTTTCATTCACCACGCTAATGCCATCGCTCTCGACGACCTGGATACGGCGGCCTTCGTTGTCCGCGATCAGGGAGGTGACTGAGACGCCGGTGAGGCCGTTGTAGGCCAGATCGGTGCTGGTGCAGCTGTGCGTCACGGTGGCGCTGTGACGCCCCTCGAAGACGGAGTCGTTCACGGCGGTGAGGGTGACGGTTTGGGCGGTATTCCAGTTCGCGGTGGTGAAGGTGAGACTGGTGGGGGAGGCGGTGACGCCGGTGGCGGTGTTTCCGGAGGTCACATTCACAGTTACATTGGCCGTGGGAGCACGGGAAAGGACGACGGTGTAGTTGTCCGTGCCGGTCTCGATCATGGCGGTGGTGCCGCGGCTCTCGATGATGCTGAGGTGGGCCTGGTCATTGTCCACGATGGGGAATGTGAAGGCGGGCAACGAGAGGCCAGCATAGACGGGCGAGGCGCTGGCGACAGCGAAGGAGAGGACGCCATTGTGGGCACCTTCAGTCACGGTATCATCATTGGCGGTCAATGTCACCGTCTGGGCCGTGTTCCAGTTCGCATTGGTGAAGGTCAACGTCGATGGCGAGGCGGAGAACTGGCCGTTCGTGGTCAGAGAAACTACCACATCGCTGGCTGGCTGGAGACCGAGCACGACCGTAACGGTATCGGTATTGCCGCCCTCGGCGATGCTGGTGACATCCTGCGTGGTGCTGGCGCTGCTGGCATTGCTCACCATGGTAACGAGCGACTCATTGTCCGCGATGGCGACGGTGATGGAGGGCAGCGAGGTGCCATTGTAATCAGGATCAGTGCTTGCGATGGTGTGATTGATGAGACCGAGATGATCGGACTCCACCGTGGTGTCATCCACGGCGCTGACGGTGACGGTCACGGGCGTGCTCCAATTGGCCGAGGTGAAGGTGACCGGCCCGGCGGGACTCACGGAGACCTGGCTGCTTGGACTGAGTGTGATCGTGACATCCGCCGTGGGCTGCCCGGATAGCACGAGGGTGTAGGTATCCGAGGCGGAACCTTCAGTAACGGAAGTGGAGCCGGCGGACTCGGTTAGCACCACGCGGGCACCATCGTTATCAATGACGGAAACAGGGACGGAGGCCACCGTTTGGGCGTTGAAATTGGTATCTGTGCTCAGCGAGGTATGGGTGATGGTGCTGGCGTGGAGCCCTTCGTTGAGCATGTCATCAATGGCGGAGACGGTGGCCGTCTGCGGGGTGTTCCAGTTGGCGGTGGTGAAGTTAAAGACAGGCGGAGAAATGCTCACCGAGGAAGAGGAGGGGGCCACGGTCACATTGCCCGTGGGGGCACTGCGAAGGACCACGGTGTAGCTATCCGTCAGGCCGGATTCGGACACGCGGGTGTCCTGGCCGCTGGTGGTGATGATTACGCGGTTGTCATTGTCCGTGATGTTCGTGGTGAGCGGCTGAATGGCGAGGCCGGTGGTGTAGCCGCCGACGTTCGCGGTGATGGTGTGGGTGATGGAGCCGGTGTGGTTTCCCTCGACCGTGCTGTCATTGACGGCACGCACGGTGACGGTCTGCGGGGTGCTCCAGGTGGCGGTGGTGAAGGTGAAATCGCGGGTGGCGGCATAGGTGGACCCGGTGGTGTTTACCTCCATCTGCGCATTGCAGGTGACGCGGACGGTGACGGTGCCGGTGCTCGGAGCCTTCGCGAGTGCGATGGTGTAGGTGTCCGTGCCGGTGCCTTCCGTCACGTCGATGGTGCCGGAGGGATTGATCAGCACGCCGAAGCCGGTGGCACCGTCATCGCTGTCCACGATGTTCACCGTCTGGGCGGCGACGATGAGACCGTTGAAGCGCACATCCGTGCTGGCGGTGGTAAAGGTAAGGGGGGCGGTGTGGTTGCCTTCGTTCGCCGAGTCATTGATGGCGGAGAAGGTGGCCGTCTGCGGGGTGCTCCAGTTCGAGGAATTGAAAGTGAAGGTGGCGCTGGCGGCTCCCTCGACCTGAAGCTGGGCTTCGGCCGTGATGGTCACATCCACATTCGCCGAGGGCGGCGAGCTGAGGCGCAGGGTGAGCGTGTCCGTGAGGCCGCCCTCGCTGACGTAGTTCGTGCCGCCGCTGACGGCGAGGATGACGGACTCGCCGGAGGTCTCGTTGTCATTGATGCTCACGGAGACGGAGCCGCTGAGGGTGTCAAAAGCGCTGTCCGTGCTGCTGGTGGAGTGATTGATGAGGCTGGTGAGCGGGCCGGAGAGGACGGAGTTGTTGTTCGCTGTAACGGTGATGGTCTGAGCGGTGTTCCAATTGGCGCTGGTGAAGGTAAGCGTGCCGGTATTCGTGCGCAGGGCAGCGGCGGCGCTGGCGCTGTTCTGGACGTGATCGCCCACATTGTTGTCGCTGCCCGGCTGGGTGGACATGCCGACTGTGTTCGCCCAGGTGAAGGCCCAATTGTAATTGGTTTTGTTCACCTCGTTCGTTTCGGTGGTGATTTGTAGCTCGGGAGCAAACAGGCCGAGCGTGGCGAGATCGGAGCTGGCCTTGGTGAAATCTGGCAGGAACCAGTTAAACACGCTCGGGGCTCGCTGCGGCGACTGGCCGAAATTCCCCTGGGTGTCGCCAAAACGGTAGCGGAAAGGTCCGGCGGGGAAATTTGCCGGGATCGAAGGCGGATTGAAGTTCACCAGCTTGTCGATCTCCGTCTGCGGATACTGCATTGGATAGGGCGACTCCGTCGGGCCAAAGGGCGAGCCGAGGTCACGCAGGGCCTTCACGGGGGTGCCGGAGAAGGCTTTCAGGCCGCGCAGCATGGAGGCGAAGTGGATGATCGGCTCCTTCACCTTGCCAAAGGCCAGCGAGGTGTCCGCGATGGCTAGGCTACGGGCCTCGGGATCGAGCAGGATGGCTTTGAGCACTGCGCCGAGGTTACCGTTGTTCGAGACATAGGCGTTGCGGACGCGGTAGATGTAGCCGGCGGAGGGATTCGAGGTCACGAGACGCTGAATGAGCCAGCGGGAGATGTTCACGGGCGTATTCGGGTGGCCGGGGCTGGCGGGCGTGCCATTGCCGTAAGTGGCTGGAGCGGGATCGCCGGCCAAGATGTTGTGAGCAGCGGTCAAATCGGCGCGAGCCTTCGCCTCGGCGCTGGCATCGGTGTCAGCGTTGTTCACGGTCTGCGCGGCGAGGGTAAAGCCGGGGCCGGGGGTGCCGTCGTTGTTCGTGTCAAAGAGATGCAGCAGCGTCTTCTCGCCGAACTCATGGTAGCGGGTGGCGTTATTGCCCACCTTGCCCACCATGCGCATCGGGCGCATCCACGGCTCCTGCCACCAGCTGTCCCCGCCATCGGTGGTGAATTCATTGTAATGCACCCCATTGAGCTCGATGGACTGGCTGACACGCGGTGCTGAGGTCGAGAAGGAGTTTCCACCCCAGCGCTGCACGCTGGCGGCGGAATGGCGGGCACCCATGCTAAAGCCGGTCATGACCTTGGCCAGCTCGTAAATGTCCGGCTGGTCGTAGGTGGGCAGCGGCAGGCCGTCTTCACCCAGGATGAGGCTGCCGTCCGGGTGGCGCAGCACCAGGCCGATGGAGAAGAGCTGCATGATCTCGCGGGCGTAGTTCTCATCAGGCTCGATCCAGATGCCGCTGCCAGTGGAGGTCTCGTAGCGAGAGCGATTGCCGATGTGGGAGAGGTAGATGCCCATCATAGGGCTGTAGGTCACCTGCTCCAAAAGGGTGCGATATTTGCCAAAGGCCCCGGTGGCCAGCATATCCCAGTAATCGGCGGCGGCGAAATGCTTGCTCTGCACCGTCTGGTCATTCTCCGAGATGATGAGGATCTCGCTCAGCGCCATGGTCATGCGCTGGCGCACCTGGTCCTTAGCCTGGAGCACGAGTGTCCACCACTCGCGGCGGCGGTTGTTGTGGAAGGGGTGGTTGTTGTTGTAGGTGCCGTTGCCCGTGGTGCTCACGGTGGGACGGCCATTCGTATCGTAAGTGACCGCGTAGGAGAGGTTGTTGAAGAACTGCGGGTCGTTGCCGGCATGCAGCGGGCGGTTGCCACGCATGACGAACTCCTCGTTGTCCGCCGCCATCACCAGCGTGCTGAAATCCATGCTCGGGGTCAGCGCCGGGTTCATCTGCTTGTCGAGCCAGTTGCTATAGCCGTTGATCACATTGCCTCCAGCGGAGGTGATCTCCGCCTTGACCTCCGCCACCAGCTCCGGCGTGGGGCCAAAGGTGCATTGGGTGAGGAAGCGATGCACATCCCGGTCCAGCGCATCCGCCACCGGCGCGGTGTAGGTCGGCGGTTCGAGGTAAGTCGCGTTCGGGTTGAAGGTAGTGGAGCCATTGGCGAGGCCGTAGAAGCCTTTGATCTCGCCGTTGGGGTTGTTCATCGTGCGGATTTCCAGGAACAGCTCGGCGCTTTGAAGTGCGGTGAGCATCGCCTGGTCGGTGACCTTTGTTTGCGCGGCCTGAATGTTCCACGAAATGTCACTCACCTGGCCGTCTGGCAGCAGTTTCACCTCCAGATCGCTGCCCACGCGGATGTAGGTCTCCGTCTCCATGAGGGGGGAGGAGAGGTTGCTGTAGCTGACAGAAACTAGGGCGCTCTTGTTGTCCCCGGCCAGAAGGGCCACGGAAATGCCGGAGCCAGAGGTCGTCACGCCCGCCTCACGCCCGAGGTAGGCCACATAAAGGCGGCGGTTCTGCTCCAAAGCCGGATCGGATTCCGCGATGGTCACCGAAGCCTCTGGTTTCGGCGCATTTGGCAGACCGGGCAGGCCGAATTGCAGCTTTGCCGCCTCTGGCACCTCCTCGTTGGCATCTTGGACCGGTGTCACATTCACCGTGGCGGTGGTGGCGTTTGCCGGAATCGTCACCGTGGCCGGCGCGGTCAAGTCGGCGGGGGCTACATTGGACTTGGTCGGGTCGGTCGTGCCATTCACAATCGCCAGCGGCACGTTCAGCGGGTAGGTTCGGGTGGTCGCACGGCTCAGGGTTACTACCGCCGAGGAGGCCAGTGGTGTGGTGGCGCTTCGGTCCACGCGTTCATAAGCCGTGCCCGTGGTCACCGTGGTCGTGAGGCTCAGCAAGTCGTTGAGCACCTGGAGGTCGGTCCCCTGGCCGCCGGAGGCATTGGTGGGGGAGCTGGCCACCGTGGGGCTGGTGCCCATCTGCCGCTCGTTCCAGTCGCTCAGGCCGTCGTTGTCGCTATCCGCGTCCGAGACTTCCAGCTTGTAAAAGCGCATCGAGCCAGGGGCCTTGGTCACCCGCACATAGTGGGGGGTGCCCACCGGGCTGTCCGCCGCCGGGATGAACTCGGTTGTGTTCGCTGGCGGCGTCGTGCCGTTGATGTTGGTCAGATTCTCCAGCGTGCTGAAGGTTCCCGTGAGTGCGCCGTTGCTCAGCACGCGGTATTTTTTCCCACCCTCGGACTCGAAGTGGAAGGTCACGCTACTGCCGCTGACGATCGTGTTGCCCACTTTGAGGCAATCGCCCGCCTTGAATGGATCCGTGCCCGCGATGGACTCGATCAAGTTGCTGCAGCCGTCATTGTCCGCATCTGCCGACCCGACGAGACCCCAGGCATTGTATTTGGACTGCCAGATGTCATCCAACCCATCAGCGGCTCCCTGGCCGAAACCGGTCGAGGAGGTGTCGAGCGCACTGGCCAGCGGCGCAAAGGCCAGCAAGAAAAGGGCGGTATGAGCGAGAGCGGAACGCGAGGAGACGGTTGTCTTCATGGTTGTGGAGCGTGGAGGCCGCTCCACTGGCTTGGAAGAGGTTGTGAGCTTCGTAGCGCGGCCTGACTGAGTTGGTATTTAGCTCAAGATACCGAAAAAGGTCGCTCAGCGTCAATGGTAATTTAGCCGCGTTTGGTGCCAGACGGGCTTAGTTTGGCCGCCATCGCCTTCGCTTGGCTTCGGAAGGAATGCAGAGAGCCTTCCATGCCATCCGAGGCCCCGTAGCGACCTTCCGCATAAAGCCTTGCCATCGCCAGCAGTGAGCCGTTGTCCGGGGCGACACGCTTTACATAGCTCAGCGGCCCTTCGGAAGGTCGGCAGGGCGGGTGACCGGCACGGGCTAGTTTTTGGCAGAGCTGCCTCCAGGCATGCCGCCAGGGATCACTCTCCCTCCCACGGCGACGCAGGAGCAGGCTGATCGTGGCCAGTCCGGTCAAGAGCAGGCCCACGCTGATGAGCAAAAGCTGCCACCAGGTGCCGGACTCCCAGCCTAGACTGGCTAGCCAAGAGCGTTGGAATTCCTCGTTGTATTCCACCACGGCATCCTGCCAGGCGTAATTCACCCGGTCCCAAAAAAGCCGCGTCTCAAACGCCATCAGCCCCCACCAGCCCAGCCGCTCGCGATCCAGCGCCGCGCCGCTGCTGGAAAGATACTGCCTCATATCCGTCCCCACGCGTCCTGGTGCGAGCGCCGCCGTGGGGTCCACGCGAGTCCAGCCCGTGCCATTCAGCCAAACCTCCACCCAGGCATGCGCATCGCTCTGGCGCACGATCATCTGCCCCGTGCGGTCACTGTACTCACCCCCGAGAAAACCGATCACCACCCGCGAAGGCACCCCGGCGAGGCGCATCAGCGTGGCAAAACTGGCCGCGAAATGCTCGCAGAAGCCGTTTTTGCCCCGGAACAGGAAATCCTTCAGCCCCGCAGCTCCTGAGCCATACTCGTCCGGCGTCAGCGTGTATTGAAAACCATTCGTTTGCAGGTGCCGGATGCCGAGCTGCACGATTTGCAGGTCATTCTCCGCCGCAGCCTCCCAGCTCGCGGCCAGATTAAACACTTCCGCAGGCAGATTCTCCGGGTGATCCAGATAAATGCTGCGGTGGTGAGCTGGCAGCGGCTCTGCGGGCCGCTGCTGGAGCCTAGAAAACATCGTCACCTTCGCCACACCTCGAATCGGGAAGGGGGAAATGAGCGTGTCATCAAACTCCGGCGTCAGAGCCGCCCCGCCGCTCAGCACTAGAAGCGGCACATCCAGCGCAGGCAGCCATCGCTGGCCATGCGGCTCGATTTGAAGCTCCTGCCGCACCGCCTCGCCCGCCGCAGGCCTCACAGGATTCTTCTTCAGGCCGAATCGCTCGCCGCGCCGCCAGCTCAGGCCATCACATTCCGCCAAAGTCAGGCAGCGCCAGTAGCGCAGGTCATTCGGCGGCACGCCACCTTCGGGAAACTCCGCCCGGAAAGCACGCTCCATGCGCAGCGCCACCTTTGTGATGCTACCGGGGTCCAGCTCCGAGGCGATCCCGCTTTCCATGAATCGACCGCCAAAAGTCGCCTGCAGATTCAGCAGCCCGCGTGGCATCACCAAAAAGAGCACCACCACCAGCGGCAGCGCCTGGGCAAACATCAGAGCCGTGGTTTTGGCCGGGCGCCACACACCCGGCACGCTCAGGCGGAAACGCGTCATGCAGCCTGCGATCAGCAAAAACACCCCCAGGCACCACAGCATGCGGGGCAGGGAATTATCCATCACAATGCCGCA
>JBEIGR010000013.1:0-21508 GCA_040381795.1 Verrucomicrobiaceae bacterium
GCGTGGCCGCCGGTGGATGGGAGGGCAGGGGAGGCTGGTGTTTGCCTTTGTGCTGTGGTTCTTCGGCACGATCTCGGTCTCCTCCGGGCTGGTGCCGCTGCCGGACATGATGGCAGAGCATCGCAGCTACCTGCCCTCCATCGGCGTGCTGGCGGCGCTGGTGTGCGTGGTGGACCGGCTGCGGCAGCTTCCGGGCTTTTTGCCGGGGCCGCTGGTGACGGGTGTGGCAGTCTTTGCACTCTCGCTGGCCACCTGCCTGCGCAATGAGGTGTGGCGCACGGATGTCTCGCTGTGGGAGGACACGGTGGCGAAGAGTCCGGCCCGACACGGGGCTTGGAACAACCTGGGCGCTGCCTATGTCGAGGCGGGAGACTTTGAAGCGGCTGAGAAAGCCTTCCGCAAGAGCACGGAGATCGAGCCACGCTTCTATTCATCTCGTAGCAATCTCTCTGCGATCTTGGCGAGGTTGAATCGCTGGCAGGAATGCCATGAGGTGACGACGGAGCTAATGGCGAGCCATCCGAAGGCACGTCATGACCTCAATCTCCTTTTGAATGGGGGAGTCTCTCTAGCTGGCATGGGCAAGTTCGAGGAATCGGCGCAGATGTTGGAGCAGGTCGTCCATCAGAAGCCGGACCATTTCCTCGCCAACAAGGTGCTGGGGCTCGTGCATAACGATCAGCGGCATCCACGACGTGCGAGGCTCTACCTTTCTCGCGCCGATGCCTTGCAGCCGGGAGATCCCGTGGTCAGCCGATTGCTCGCTTCGCTGGACGGTGATCCAGCGCAGCCATGAGTGCGGCACGCGGCCCATGGGTTTGCGGGGTGTTTTTGATCTCGGGGATGTCGGCGCTGGTGGATCAGATGGCGTGGCAGCGGCTGCTTGTGCTGTTTGCCGGCGGGGATGTGGTGGCGGTGACGATCATCGTAACGGCTTTCATGGCGGGGCTGGGCATCGGTAGCCTGATTGGCGGTCGCTTAGCGGACCGGCTTTCGACGCGGGCGAATGTCGTGGTCTTCATTCAGGCGGAAATCGGCATCGGCTTGTTCGGGCTGTGCAGTGCGTGGCTGTTTCATGAGGTGCTTTATGAACGGCTGGTGATGCTGGTGGAGTCGCGGGTGATGTCGGCGCTGGTGCTGTTTGCCTGTTTGCTGCCGCCGACGCTGCTGATGGGGCTTTCACTGCCGGTGCTGGCATGCGTGGTGACGCGTCAGATGCCGGAAGAGGCGGGGCGGATCGGCATGCTGTATGCCGCGAATACGCTCGGGGCGGCGCTGGGGGCTTTGTTGGCCACTTGGGTGCTGCTGCCGCTCGGTGGCGTGGAGGGTGCGCTGCGCTGGGCGGCACTTGGGAATGGTTTGTGCGCCGTTTTGATGATCCTCGGCATGTGGCAGGTGAAGGACGTGGAGAATGAAAACAAGCCGCAGGCATCGAAACAGTCTTCACATCGGTTCGGGGCCTGCCTAGCGGTGTTTTTCGTGACGGGCTTCACGGCGCTGGCGGCCGAGATGGTGTGGCTGCGGGTGCTCGGGGCGATGGTGAAATCCTCAGCGCATACGATGGGAACGCTGCTGGCGGTGTACCTCGGTGGTTTGGGCTGCGGCGCGGTGGTGGGCTCGTTTGTCGTGAGGTGCGTTGAAGATGCGTGGCGGGTGTTTTTGAGGCTGCAAGGTCTCGCGGTGCTCTATGCGGCCTGCGGTGTGGTGGTGGCGCTGCATCTGCTGGGTTCGTCATCGCTCACGAACTACCTCGCCAGCTATGAACCGGTGGATGCGGATACGGCGCTGCGGCTGCTGATGGGCTGGTGGAAGGGCGATTTGAAGCCGGAGGATGCGGCGCATGTGTGGACGTATCCGCTGCTGCATGCGGTGGTGCCTTTGGCGGTGATGTTTCCGGCCACCTTCCTGATGGGCGCGGGTTTTCCGCTGATGCAGAAGGCGGCGCAGAGCGATGCGAGCCATGTGGGCTGGCGCACGGGTGCTCTGCAAGGCTCAAACATCCTCGGCAGCATGCTCGGCGCGGCGGGCGTGACGGCGGTGATGCTGCCGCGATGGGGCAGCGCGGGTGTTTTCATGCTGCTGGCCATGGTTGGGGCACTTCTGCTGCTCGCAGGCACGCGGCGGGTTTGGCGTGTGGCGGCGCTGGTGAGTGGCGTGGCGGTGTTTTGGATGCTGCCGGATCAAAAGGGCCTGTGGGCGGCGGTGCATGGCACCACGCGAGATCGCCTGTGGCTGGCAGAAGATGCGAGCGGTGTCTCGGTGCTGAAACGAGACGAGGCGGAGCCGGGCAAAATCTCCGTCTTCATCAATGGCATCGGCCAAAGCTGGATTCCGTATGGCGGTGTGCATACGCTGCTGGGAGCGCTGCCGGTGTTGCTGCATGAAAAGCCGGAGCGCGTGGCTTTGATCGGCCTGGGATCGGGCGATACGCTGCATGCGATGCTGGCGAGAAAAGAGACGCGAGAGGTGTGGTGCGCGGAGATCGTGGCCGGGCAGATGCGCACGCTGGAGGCGGTGCAGGATGAACCGGGCGCGGAAGGCGTGAAGGCACTGCTGGCGGACTCTCGCGTGCACCCGGTGGCCGGGGATGGACGCATGATGATCCTGCGAGACAGCGAAAAATTCGATGTGATTGAGGCGGATGCGCTGCGGCCGACGAGTGCGCACTCAGGCACGCTTTACTCGGAGGAGTATTTTGAGCTGCTGAAGTCCCGCCTGAGACCGGGCGGCATGGCGGTTACATGGCTGCCCACGCCTCGCGTGGCGGCGACGATGCGGAAGGTGTTTCCGCATGTGATGGTCTTTGGCGGCGTGATCGGCATCGGCACCGTGGAGCCGCTGAGAGTGGACTGGACGCGGTTGCAATCCCGCATGGATGAGGTGCGTGTGTGGTCGCATTTTCGTTCGGTGGGGATGGATGCGCATGCTTTGCTCAAGCCGCTGGTGGGGCCGGGAGCAGTGATTCTGCGTCTGGAAGGTGAGACGGGGCTGGAACCGAACACGGATCTCTTTCCGCGTGATGAGTGGCTGCTGCCTTCGCTGGGGAAAACGGACTAGCCATGACACGTGAGTGGCAAAAAACGCCACACCGTAGGTCATGTGCAGGCTTCGAGGCGGCGTGCTCTCATGAGTGTGTCCTCCATGCCACACCCAGCCCCTGAGTTCAGCTTCGTCGTCCCCCTCCACAACACGGGGGAGATGCTGCGTCCTCTACTGGGAGCTTTTCGAGCCGAGGCGATGACGCTGCGGGATACCTGGGAACTGGTGCTGGTGGATGATGGCAGCACGGATGGCACTTTTTCAGAGGCGCAAAAGCTGCTGACCGATTTTCCCGTGCCGGTGACGCTCGTCGAGCTGGCCCGGAATTACGGCGAGCACGCGGCGGTGCTCGAAGGCTGGCGACGTTCGACGGGTCGCTTCGTGGTGAATCTCGATGATGACCTGCAAAACCCCGTTTCCGAGGCTCGCCGCCTGCTGGAGCATCTGCGGGCCTCTGACGCGGAGGTGGCCTACACCTTCTACGACGACAAAAAGCATGCTGGGTGGCGAAATGCGGGCAGTCGGCTGGCGAATGCCTGCGCCACGTTTTTGCTGGGGAAGCCGCGTGAGTTGTATCTGTCCAGCTTCCGGGCAGTGCGGCGTGAGTTGATTGACCGCGTGGCGGAACATCGCAGTCCGTTTCCGTATCTCGATGGGCTGATTCTGGGTGCGACGAATCGTTTCACCCGTCTCAAAGTGGCGCATGAGCCACGGGCGAGCGGCGAGAGTGGCTACACGCTGCGAAAGCTGGTGCGGCTGGCCTGCGGGCTGTTGTTTGGCTTTAGCGTGATGCCACTGCGCATCGCCTCCGTCCTGGGTGTGGTGCTTTGCGCGGGTGGTGTGCTGCTGCTGGGTGCGGTGGCGGCGGAGCTGATGTTTGTGGAGTCCAGGCAGGCGGGCTGGCCTTCGCTGATGGGGGCGCTGGCGATCTTCAGCGGGGCGCAGTTGCTCATGCTCGGCATCATCGGCGAGTATGTGGGGCGTGCTTTTCTCACCGTGGCAGGCAGGCCGCAGTCGCTCGTGCGTGAGGTTTTCACTCGTCAGGAGGTGCTGGCATGATCGCTCCGATGACGATGCGTGAATCCGCGGTGCGCGGGGTGAAGGTGGTGGAGCTGCGCCATGTGCGTGATGCCGTGCGGGGAGACCTGGCGGTGATCGAATTCGCCGAGGCGCTGCCGTTTCATCCGGTGCGCTGCTTTTGGACCTACGCCATCCCCGGCATCCAGGTGCGGGGTGAGCATGCGCACCGTGTGTGCAGTCAATTCCTCGTCAGCGCCCACGGCACCTGCCGCCTGCGTATGGATGACGGGACGAAGCAGGAGGAGATCATGCTCGACCGGCCGGAGATCGGCGTGCTGGTGCCGCCGATGGTGTGGGCGGAGGCCAGTGGGCACAGCGTGGATTCTGTCTTGCTCGTGCTGGCCTCGCATGCCTACGATCCAGCGGATTATATCCGCGATTATCACGAGTTTGTGCGCATCATGCGGAAGACCACACCATGACCTCCGAAGCTTCCATCGTGCCCTCCCACGACAACGTTGCGCCCATCAGCCCCTGGGCCCGGCTCACGCATTTTATGCGCCGCCAGCCGGAAATCGTGGCGCTGCTCGTTCCACTGCTGCTAGCGAGCGGCATGGCCTGGATCGACGGCAATACGACGTGGGAACTAAGTTTGTTCGTCTTCTACGCCATCCCCATCGTGATGGCGGTGTGGTGGGCGGGCACCCGAGCGGGGTATGGCATGGCGGTGATTTGCGGGGTGTTTTGGTGGGCGTCGAACTACGAAACCCATCCCTACGAGACGACGCTGGGTTATGTGTGGGCCACGCTGAGCCGTGTCATTTTCTTCAGCGTGGTGGCTTATGCCGTCACTGCCGTGCGCAACCGCCAGGAGGCGGACTCCGCCCGCATCGAGGCACTGGAGGAGCGCCGTCAGCTCGAGGCCGATCTGGTGGCGGTGAGCGAGCACGAGCAGCAGCGCATCGGCCAGGATTTGCATGACGGCCTCTGCCAGCACCTCGCCGCCATCGGCCTGGCTGCTCGCTCGCTGGCAGATGACCTTCAGACGCAGAAAAATGAGTCCGCGCAGGATGCGGAGCTCATCCAACAATCCATCCAGGAGGCTGTCAGCGAGGCGCGAGGTCTCGCAAGGGGCATTTTTCCGGTGCATGTGGATCGTCACGGCCTCGCCGTGGCCCTCAGCGAGCTGGCCCGCTCCACCTCGCGGCTCACGGGCGTGCAGATCGAGGTGGAGGAGGCTGGAGATGTGCAAATTTCTCCTCCCGAAGCAGCGATGCATCTCTACCGCATCGCTCAGGAGGCCGTGGCCAATGCCGTGCGTCATGGCGGTGCGCAGAATGTTCATATCAAGATCGACGGTGGGGCTGAGTCCATCGTTCTGACGGTGGTGGATGACGGCAAGGGCTTCCCCATCCATCCCCGCAAAGATGGCGGCATGGGGATGCGCACGATGCGCTACCGCGCCCAGATGATCGGTGCCAGCTTGGTCATGTCCGCGCCGGACCCTCGTGGAGCCTCCCTGCGATGCGTGGTGCCGCTCCCCCACGAATAATTTTCAACATCTATAGCCTCCTCCCACCATGCCAAACTCCGCCAAGCCCAAGCCCGCCCGCGTGCTCATCGTCGAGGATCATCCCATGTTCCGCGAGCATCTCATCCAGCTCATCACCCGCGAGCTCGGTGTGACGATCTGCGGTGAGGCGGACAACAACCGTGATGCCATGATCCTCCTCGAAAAAGAGAAGCCGGACATCGCCATCGTCGATCTCACTTTGCGCGGCGGTTCCAGCGGCCTGGAACTGCTCAAAGACATCAAGGCCCTCGGCCTGGAGGTGCAGGTGCTCGTGCTCTCCATGCATGACGAGGATCTGTATGCCGAGCGTGCCCTCCGCGCCGGTGCTCGCGGCTACATCACGAAAAACGAAGCCTCTTCGGAGGTCGTCAAAGCCATCCGCTGCGTCCTCGCGGGAGAGATTTATGCCAGTCACCACGTCACCGCCCGCCTGCTCCAGCGCATGAGCCAGAAGCGCACGCTTGCCAGCACGCTGGCAGGCGTGGAAACACTCGCGGATCGCGAGCTGGAAGTCTTTCAAATGCTCGGCCGCGGCAAGAGCACGAAGGACATCGCCACAGCCCTCAATCTCGGCGATTCCACCGTCGAGACCTACCGCGCCCGCATCAAGGACAAGCTCCAGCTGCGCAGCGCCGCCGAGCTTTATCTGCGTGCCGGCCAGTGGGTGCGTGACAACGGCGCTTAAAGCCTCTGTGGCGTGTGACGTGACACGCCTTGTCTTTTGCCTTGGGTGCCTGCCTCGAGGCAAAGTGCCTCCATGTCAAAAAAAGCACGCAATCGTCCCGCCAAAGCCCCGCCAGCTCCCGTGCCCCTCCCCACACCGCGAGCCTGGAAGGTGCCTGCGCTCATCGTGCTCGTTTGTGCGGCTCTTTACGGCTGGACGCTGCCTTTCCCGATGGTGTTCGATGACGACACCTATCTCCTCAACAACCCCTTTTTCCGTGCGGAGAGCTTTGGCTACCCGTTTCGCTTTCATGACTTTGTGAACGCGCCCAAACAGATGGGCCTCGATCACGATCTGGCGGTCAATTTTGTTACCCGGCCGGTATCGTATGCTACTTTCTATTTGAACCATGCTCTGGGTGGTTGGAACACCTGGGGCTTTCGTCTGGTAAATGTGCTCATTCATACTGCCAACAGTCTTCTGCTCTGGGCCGTGCTAAGGCTGCTGATGAGCCGATTGACGAAGGCGGGCAAGATCACCGAGGCCTCCACAGACTTCATCCCCGCCGCGGCGGCCCTTCTCTTCGCAGCGCATCCGCTCGCGGTGGAGTCCGTCACCTACATCGTGCAGCGTTTCACCTCGCTGGCGGCCTTTTGGAGTCTACTAGCCGCGTGGCTGTATTTTCGCTCCACGGAGGACGGGTTCGAAAAAGCACGCGTCATCCGCTTTCGAGCTTCTTCAGCCGTGGCGATGCTTCTGGGCATGCTCACAAAGGAATGCGCTGTCATCACGCCGCTGCTCATCGTGCTGCTCGATGTGCTCGTGGCCGGCATCGCGTGGAAGACCTCCCTCCGGCGTACTTTGCCATTGCTCGCTACGCTGCCAGTGATCCCGTTGCTCGTGCTCATGTCATCCGCTGCGCTGAATGGTGGCAGCCTCGATCTCAGTGCCGGGCTGAACATCGTGAACTCACGCGAGGAGCCGGTGACGCATCTGCAATACCTGCTCACGCAGCTCACCGTCATCGCCCACTACCTGCGGCTCA
Organism: Verrucomicrobiaceae bacterium; assembly: GCA_040381795.1. Classification (GTDB taxonomy): domain Bacteria; phylum Verrucomicrobiota; class Verrucomicrobiia; order Verrucomicrobiales; family Verrucomicrobiaceae; genus Prosthecobacter. Next base: position 7,342 of record JBEIGR010000013.1, read on the forward strand.
TTCTCTGGCCCTCCGGGCAGAACATTGATCCCGCGTGGGAGACTCACAGCACGCTGTTGAGTTGGCCTGTGGCTGGTGCGCTGCTCCTGCATCTCGGCCTCATCACCCTCACCGCGCTGGCCTTCCGGCGCTGGAGGCAGGTGGATGGCCGTGCGCGGCTGGGCCACGCCGCCGTGCTGTGGTTTTACCTCGGCATCTCCATCTCCTCCGGTCTTGTGCCGCTGCCGGACATGGTGGCTGAGCACCGCAGTTATCTGCCCTCGGCTGGCATCTTCATCGTGCTCGCCTGCCTTTTCGATCTGCTGCGTGAAAAGATGGCAGAGAGGCCACAGGTCTTCCAGGCGATCGCTGCGGGCCTGGTGCTCGCTTTGGGCACGGCGACCGTGCTGCGGAATCTGGTCTGGAGCAGTGCAGAGACGCTGTGGGCTGATGCCTCGGAGAAAAGCCCCGGCAAATACCGCGTGTGGAGCAATCTCGGCGTGGCGCTGACCACCAAAGGGAGTGAAAAGGAGGCTGCCGAGTGCTTTCGCAAGTCCGTCGAGATCGAACCTGCTTTCTCCAATGGGGTGCTGAATCTCTCGAACTCGCTCCTTCGTCTCGGCCGTCCGCAGGAGGCCATCAGCGAGATCGACCGACTGAATGAGCACAGTCCAGCATCGGCGACTGCTCCCGCCATGCTCTACACCAAGGCGCTGGGCTTTTTCAAAACCGGCAAAACCGGCGAGGCCGCTGAAATCCTCGCTGAGGTTCTCCAAAAAGATCCCGCCAATGCCTTCACACACCGACTGCTCGGCATCATCCGCAGTCAGCAGGGACGGCTTCGCGAGTCGCTGACTCACCTGCGCGAAGCCAGCCGCCAGATGCCTGGCGATGCGGATCTGCGCAGCCAGGTGGAAAAACTGGAGCAGCACCTCGCCAGCAACTGACTCAATCCTTCACCCGGCCAGGCTCGCGAGTGCCGCTGCCGGTTGGCTGCTTCATGAGGCTATCGCCCAACTCCGTGCGCATGGTCTGCGCATGCTTTTGGAGCTTCGCGACTTCTTCGGGATGCTCGGCGGCCACGTTCTTCGATTCGCTGATGTCGGTGTAAAGATCGTAGAGCTCCGGCTGGTCGATGCTCTGCTGCTTGTAGAGCACGGGAATGCCGTTCTGCGCCTTCTCGGTCACGCCGGCGATGCTGCGATACTTGTGAGGGAGCTGGAGTTTCCACCGCCCGTCCCCGCTGGTGATGGCCTGAAGTTGATTTTGCTCGTAGTAGAAGGCGTAGAAGTCATGCGGGTTCACCGCACCCTTTTCACCGGCAACGATGGGCCAGCAGTTGAGGCCGTCGATCTTGTGATCGGGCAGTTTGGCGTCAATGACATGGGCGATGGTCGGTAAGATGTCGATGGTCATCATCATCGCGTCCGTGGTCGTGCCAGCGGGGATCTTCGCGGGCCATTTCATGATGCCGGTCACGCGGGTGCCGCCTTCCCAGCAGCTTCCTTTGCCCTCGCGGAGAGGTCCGGCGCTGCCGGCGTGGTCGCCGTAGCTCAGCCACGGGCCGTTGTCCGAGGTGAAGATGACCCAGGTGTTCTCTTCGAGGCCGTTTTTCTTCAGCGTGTCCATGATCTGACCCAGGGACCAGTCCACCTCCATCATCACATCGCCAAACAGACCCTTGTCGGACTTGCCTTTGAACTTCTCGCTCACAAACAGCGGCACATGCACCATGCTGTGCGCCAGATAGAGAAAGAAGGGCTTGTGCTTGTTCTTCTCGATGAAGCTCACCCCACGCGTCGTGTAGTCCGTGGTGAGCTGCGTCTGGTCCTCCGGCGTGATCTCCTCGTCCGCGACGCGGTCGTTTTCGACCATCGGGAGCTTCGGGTAGCTGCCCTTCTTTGCCTGCGGATGGTAGGGCCACATGTCGTTCGAGTAGGGGATGCCGTAGTATTGATCGAAACCATGCTTCAACGGCAAAAACGGGGGCAGGGAACCGAGGTGCCATTTTCCCACCGCGGCCGTAACGTAGTTCTTTTGCTTCACGATCTCCGCGATGGTCATTTCATCGGCATGGATGCCATGCTTCGCCGAAGGCCCGAGAGCGCCATGCATGCCGAGGCGGTTCGGGTAGCAGCCGGTGAGCAGGGCGGTGCGTGAGGCGCTGCAGACCGGCTGCGCCACATGAAAATTCGTGAACTTGCGCCCTTCGGCGGCCATTTTGTCGATGTTTGGCGTTTGATAACCCTGGGCACCAAAGCAGCCCACATCGGCGTAGCCCATGTCGTCCATGAAAATGATCACGATGTTCGGCGGCGTGGCCGCGGCGAGGCTGGAGACGAGGGCGAGAAAGCTGAAAAGGAGGCGCATGAGAGGGGAACGTCAGACATCGCGGGAGATTTCACGTTGGTCCGATGGAGTGAGGCTGTGGTCAGCGTTTTCAAAGCGCCATGCGTCTGCTCATCCTCCTCTGTCTCGCCGCCACCGCTCTTCATGCCCAAGTTGCCCCCTATGATGTCTTTCCTGAGGCTGATCCGCCTTACTACCGCGTCCGCTATGAGGCCTCGAAGCTCATCTTTCCGGTGAATTACACCATCTGGCTTCCTCCCGGCGTGAAGGAGATTCGGGGCGTCATCGTGCATCAGCACGGCTGCGGGGAGGGATCATGCAAATCGGGTCTCACGGGTGCTTTTGACCTTCATTGGCAGTCTTTGGCCAAGAAGCATGGCTGCGCCCTGCTGGCTCCGAGCTACGAACAGCCTGACAAAGCCGATTGCCAGATGTGGTGTGATCCGCGCAATGGCAGCGATGAGGCTTTCCAGAAATGCCTGGCCGATCTCGGCGCGAAGAGTGGTCATCCCGAGCTCGCGAAAGTGCCGTGGGCGCTTTGGGGGCACAGCGGTGGCGGTCATTGGGCAGGTGGCATGACCTTGCTGCATCCCGAACGCGTGGCCGCCACCTGGCTGCGTTCAGGCGTGCCGCTGCTCACCGCCGATGAAAAGCGCGGCACCATCAAGACGCACAACATTCCTGAGGCCGCTTTGAAGGTTCCCATGATGTGTAATCCAGGCACGAAAGAAGGTGTGAGCGTTAAAGAAGGTCGTTTCGCAGGTGTGTGGCCGGCGAATGAAGCCTTCTTCACCGCCGTTCGTGGCAAGGGCGGGCTCATCGGCGTGGCCGTCGATCCGCTCACCAGCCATGAGTGCGGCAATCAACGCTACATGGCCATCGCTTGGCTCGATGCCTGTCTGACGCTGCGTTTGCCGGAAAAGCTCGGCGAGCCTCTCCGCGCCATGCCGGAGGAGGGTGCGTGGCTTTCCACCCTGCTCACCACCGAGGCGGTTTCCGACAATCAATATGCTGGTGACAAGGCCAAGGCTGTCTGGCTGCCGAATGAAAGCGTGGCGAAGCTGTGGATGCACTACGTCAAAGATACCCAAGTCCCGGATAGCACGCCTCCACCGTCACCCGCCAACCTCCGCGTGAATGGCACGGAACTCACCTGGGATGCGGAGGCCGATCTCGAAAGCGGTATCGCCCATTTCATCATCGAGCGAGACGGTCAAATGATCGCCACCGTGCCCGATCAGGCCAAAAACCCCTTCGGACGGCCCATCTTCCAAGGTCTGCAATACAGCGATACACCTGCCATGCCGCTCGTGAAAATGTCCTTCACCGATGCGAAGCCGGAGGCTGGCAAAAAGCACGCTTATCGCATTCGCACGGTGAACACCGCAGGTCTCGTCTCCGAGGCTCAGTAGCCTCCCGAGCCGATCTTGCCGGAGTAGTCGCCGCTCTCGCCGGCAGCCTCGCGGCGGCGATATTCATCCATCATGGCTGCGGTGGCGGTGGCTCCGCAGCGACTGCCGCCAAGGTCGCGCACCTTGATCAGGCCATCGAGATCACGCACGCCGCCAGCGGCCTTCACCTGCACTTTGGGTGAGCAGCTTGCCCGCATGAGGGCGAGATCGTGCTCGGTGGCTCCTTGGTAATTGTAGCTGCCGTCCGGCTGTTTCACGAAGCCATAGCCGGTGCTGGTTTTCACCCAATCGGCTCCGGCACGTTCGCAGATCTCGCAGAGCTTGCGTTTGAAGTCATCGCTGTTCAAACCCGCGCCGCCGCTGGTGAGGTAGTCGTTTTCAAAGATGACTTTTACCTGGGCTCCGTGGCGGTGAGCCTCATCACACACGGCTTTCACATCCGCTTCGACGTAGTTCCAATCACCGCCGAGGGCTTTGCCGATGTTGATGACCATATCGATCTCGTTCGCACCGTCCTGGCAGGCGAGTTGGGTCTCGTAGCGCTTGGATTCCGTGGTGCTGTTGCCATGCGGAAAGCCGATCACGCAGCCGACGAGGACGCCAGAGCCGCTCAGCCATGCCACGGCCTGCTTCACGGCATACGGTTTGATGCAGACGGAGGCCGCCTGATACTTGGCGGCCAGTTGGCAGCCTGCTTGCAGGTCCGCATCCGTCATGGTGGGATGCAGGAGGCTGTGGTCGATCATTTTGGCGAGGTCGGAGTAGCTGTATTTCATGGTGATAGGATTGGCTTAGCCAGTTTTTAAATTGGCTTAGCCACTTGTCAAAGGCCTGTTTGGGCACAAAATCGTCTCCGCCATGACCTCCTTGCACCAGCAACTCGTCGAGAAACTGCGCAGACTACTGCGCGGGAGGTCGTTTGCGGCGGGTGCTCGGTTTTTGACGGAGCGTGAGATTGCGGAGCGGTATCACACCAGTCGTCCCACGGCGAACAAGGCTCTCAGCAGCCTCGTTTCCGCTGGGCTGTTGGAGATCCGCCAAGGCGCGGGCACCTTTGTGAGGGAGGGCGTGCTGGATTATGATTTGCAGCGTCTGGTGAGTTTCACGGAAAAGGCCGTGGCAGCGGGTCGAAAGCCAGGCACGAAGGTCATTCATCTCGAAAAGACCACTTTGCCGGAAATGGCGGTGAAGATGAATTTGAAGCCGGAGGAGCCGCTCTGGCTGCTGGAGCGGGTGAGGCTGGCGGATGATCAACCGGTGATCTTTGAGCGACGCCACATCGTGGCGGCTCTTTGTCCGGGTTTGACGAAAACAGCGGCGAAAGGCTCGCTGTATGCGTTTTGGACTCAAAAGTGTCGTCTGAGCATCGCGGGAGCCACTGAGGTGATCCGTGCGGTGAATGCCAGCAAGGCCCACGCGGCTCATCTTGATCTGCGAGCAGGTGCAGCCTGCCTGCAAGTCACCGCCACGGGCTATCTTGCGGATGGCAGAGCACTCTGGCATGAGGAAACGCTCTACCGCAGTGATGTGTATGAATTTCGCAATCAACTCGGTGGCCTCACACCACCGAAACCGGCCATGGTCGCGATGCGGTGAGGCTTCAGCGGTTCTCGCGGAGGAAGGTGCGGTGATTCATCTGGACGAAATCGGCATCGCGGGCGCGGACGAGGGCATCATCAAGGGTGATGAAGCCGTGGTTGGCGAGGTGGAGGAGGCTGTCATCAATGGTGTGCATGCCATTGACCGAACCGAGCTGGATGAGATTCGGGAGCTGAGTGAGGCGGCGAGAGCGGATGATTGAGGCGATGGCAGAACTTCCCACCATGATCTCAGAGGCCATGACGCGGCCGGGCTGATCACGCCGAACGATGAGGGACTGGCAGATGACGCCGCGCAGAGAACTGGCGAGCTGCGAGGCCACAAACTCCTGCTGCTCCTCTGGAAAGGCATCCATGATGCGCAGAATGGTGCTGGGGGCGTCGTGGGTGTGCAGCGTGCTCACGACGAGGTGCCCCGTTTCGGCGGCGGTGAGTGCGGTGCGCATCGTTTCCATATCACGCAGCTCACTGACAATGATGACATCGGCGTCCTGACGCAGAGCGCTTTTGATAGCGGCGGCAAAGCTATGTGTATCCGCACCCACTTGACGCTGGCGGATGACGCTCTGGCCGTGTGAGAAAAGGTACTCGATGGGATCCTCAATGCTCACGATGGTGGCTTTTCGCACACGGGAGATGTGCTGGGTGAGGGAGGAGAGCGTGGTGGTCTTGCCAGAATTGCTAGTGCCGGTGACGAGGATTAGGCCATCACGCAGATGGGCAAAACCTTCCACCGTGGGTCCATGGCCGAGATCACGCAGCTCGGGGATCGAGCTCGGGATGTAGCGAAAGGAGGCCTCAATGCGGCCGAGGACGTAGCAGGCATTGCCACGGAAGCGCCCGAGGTTTTCCACCTGGATGGCAAAGTCCAGCTCCCACTCTTTTTCGAGTTTGGCCCGCTGGTTTTCTTTTAGCACGCCGAGGATCAGCTCACGGAGATCGGCGAGATCAAATTCCTCGTCGGTGACGGGTTCGAGTACGCCGTTGATGCGGCCCATCGGCGGAGAACCGGCCGCGAGGTGCAAGTCCGAGCCTCCACGTTCGATGACCATGTAAAGATATTCGATGAGGTCGTGGGTGCGCATAAGTTGGGTGACGGATTCAAGAAATGCCTCGGGCGGCCCGGCGGAATTCCGCCTCATTGCCAGCGGCAGCGATGGCGGTGGGCTCGTCGATCAAGCCAGACTCATAGGCGGCGACGATGGATTGCAGGAAGGTGCGGCAGTTCGGATCATTTGCCCGCGTCATGTACTCGCTGATATCGCTGGTGGCACGGCGGGCGATCCAGTCACGCACGGCACCGCCGTTTTGCAGATGCTCGACGAGGAGAGTGAGATGGCCGTCTTTACAAGGCACGAGCTTTTGGCAAAGCACGCCTACAAGCTGGTGGGAGAGCAGATGAAGGCCGATGCCCACCTGATCGGCAGGGAAAAGGTTCACAAAGCGGTCCATCGTATCCGCGACCGTCGCGCTGTGCATGGAGGCGATCACGAGGTGGCCCGTCTCGCAGGCTTGCAGGGCCGTGAAGGCGGTATCGTAATCACGGATCTCACCCACGAAGATCACATCCGGTGCCTGACGCATGGCGGCACGCAGACCGCGAGTAAAGCTGGGCGTGTCACGGCCTACCTCACGCTGGGTGAACATGCTGCGATTGTTGGTGAAGATGTATTCCACCGGGTCCTCGATGGTCACGATGTGCCGAGCCACATTCGTATTCATCCAATGGAGCATGCCTGCGAGCGTGGTGGATTTCCCCTGACCGGTGGAACCGGTGAGCAGCACCATGCCGTGCTCCTGCATGGCCCAGCGGGTGAGCAGCCATTCCGGCGCACCGAGCTTCGAGAGCTGCGGCATATCCGTGCGCACCCGGCGCAGCGTGGCAGCCAGGCGGCCCATGACCTTGTGGAGATTCACGCGGAAGCGTGTGCCACTGCGAGAGACCATGCCGGTATCCACATCGAGATCCTTGAGCGTATCACCGCCGCAGGACTGCCACAGGCCAGCCATGGCAGGAAGCATAAGGTTTTCATCTCCGAAGATCATGAGCTGCTCGTTGATCTTCATGCGGGGCACTTCGCCCTCCTGGAGGAAAACGTCGCTCGCCTGATGGTCTTCGGCGGCTTGGAGGATGTCATCAATGGAAATGGCCATGCGGGAGGTGGGAGTGAACGCGTTGTCTTACTCCAAAAGCCCGGTCGTCGGCAATGGTTACATGCGGCGATACACAAATCTCCGCAGCTCAATCCCGTGGCAATTTCAAACCCGTGCGGCGCTCATTCGGATAGTAGGCATCCCGGTGATAGCGACGATGCCCCACCGGATCGTAATGCCGCCAAAACTCATCCATGCCCTCCGGCATGCTGCGGCAGCCCGTCAGCATCCCGGCGGTGAGCAAAAGCGCCGGGCGCATGAGGGGATGAAGACGCATGGGAAAAGGCTCAAACGGCCACGCAATGAACTTTGCTGATGCCGCTGATCTTTTCGAGCTCGCTGATCACATCAGCTCCTGGTGTGGTGTCGAGCGTGAGGATGGTCAATGCCTTGCCGCTCTCTTTGTCGCGGCTCAGGGACATGTCCGCGATGTTCACCTGGTTCTTGCCCAGGATGGCGCTGTAGCTGGCGATCATGCCGGGGCGGTCAATGTTTTCGATGAAGAGCAGCGTGCCTTCGGGATTGGCCTCGATGCGGCGGCCGTTGACCTTCACGATGCGCGGCGAACCGGCGAAGAAGGTGCCCGCGATGCTGGCGGCTTCGCCAGCGTCATTTTTGGCGACGACCTCGATGAGGTCGCTGAACTCGCTCGGCTCGGCGAGGCGGCTCTCGGTGAAACTGATGCCCAGGTTTTCAGCCACGCCATTGGCGTTGATGTAGTTCACCTGCTCAGCACCCACTGGGCGCTCCAGGAAACCTTTCAAAACGGCGCGGGAGATGAGCGTGGTGTCTCCACTGCCCACTTTGCCGCTGTAATTGATGCGCACCACATTGCTGCGAGCCGGTGCAAACTGCGAAACGAGGCGGCCGAGCAACTCACCGAACTTCAAGAACGGCCCGATCTCCGCGAGGACCTTCGGATCGACGTTCGGCATGTTCACCGCGTTCACGACAGTGCCTTGCAGCAGGTGAGCCTTGATCACTTCGGCGATTTCGATGCCCACGTTTTCCTGCGCTTCCTCTGTGGAAGCACCGAGGTGCGGCGTGAAGAGGGTGTTCGGGGCCTTCAGGAGCGGGTAATCAGCCGGAGGCGGCTCGACTTCAAAAACATCCAGCGCCGCACCGGCGATGGTGCCAGCGGTGAGGGCCTCGGCAAGAGCGGCATCGTCGATGAGGCCGCCACGGGCGCAGTTGATGATGCGGCAGGATTTCTTCAGGCTGGCGAGACGCTTCGCATTGATCATATGCTTCGTCTCCGGCGTCAGCGGCATGTGCATCGTGATGTAATCCGCCTGCACGATGGCGGCATCGAGATCCTCGCAAAGCGTCACGCCGAGGCTTTCCGCGCGGTTCTTGCTCAAATAGGGGTCATAGGCCACCACGCTCATGCCAAAGGCCTTCGCCCGCTTGGCGAATTCCGCACCGATGCGGCCCATGCCGAGCACGACGAGCGTTTTGCCATACACTTCGGAACCCTGGAAGCTCTTGCGGTCCCATTTGCCGGCCACGATCGAGGCATTGGCTTGGGCGGTTTTGCGGCTGAGAGCCATCATCAAGGTGAAAGCCTGCTCGGCGGTGGAGATCGTGTTGCCGCCGGGGGTGTTCATCACCACCACGCCGCGCTTCGAGGCCACCGGCACGTCGATGTTATCCACGCCCACACCGGCACGGCCCACGACTTTAAGGTTCGGGGCGGCATCGAGCACCTTCGCGGTCACTTTGGCACCGCTGCGCACGATGATGGCGTGCGCCTCGCGGGAGGCTTCGATCATCTTGTCCTCGGCCTTCAGATCCATGTTCACCGTGACATTGAAGGACGGCTCCGCCATCAGCAGGTCGATGCCTTTGCTCGAAATGGGGTCGTTGTTGCCGGCGATGAGGATGTTGAACTTGGACATGGTGGTTGGGGGAAAAGGGGGAGCAGACTAGCGTCCTTTCTTCTGCGCTCAAGGAGCGATTGCGTGCTGGACAGATCGCGGGGCGGCGGGTTGAATGGGGCGCATGATTCTCGCCTTCATTCCCGGTCTTGGGGACGCTGCTTCCGGGGTGCTGGCCGCCTTGGTCGTCACCGCCACCGCTGCGTTCGTTTTGCTCAAATCCAAAGCGGCCGCCCTCACCGCCGCTGCTCAGGAAGCTCAGGAAAAGCTCAAAACCGAGGCCGAAGCCGCCTTCCTCGCTGAGAAAGCCCGCGCCACCGCCACCCTTGGCGAGGTCCAGAACCGGCTCGATACCACCTCCGCCAAGCTCACCGATGTCGAGCAGCGCTACGCCACCCACCGCGACGTGGCCGACCGCCGCTTAAACGATGCCTCTCAGCAGATCGCCCGTCTCGAAAGTGATCTCGGGGCCACTCGCGAGGTCGCCGCCCAGCTCCCGCCCACCCAGGCCCGCATCAAGGATCTCGAAGTCGCCCTCGCCGCCGAGCATGGCCGCCTAGGAGCCCTCGAAAAAGCTGTCGAAGCCCACAATTCCCGCGCCGCCGACCTCGAAAAGCGCCTCGGCGAGGCCCAGGCCTTTGGTTTGAAGGTCAAAGAAGAAGTCGAAGCCAAGGAACACGAACTCCGCCGTCTCAAAGCCGAGGCCGAAGCCCTCGCCGCCGAGGGCGGACACGAAAACGAGATCAAGAAAGCTCAGGAGGCTACCCGCCAGGCCGAGGCCAAGACCGCCCAGCTTCAAAAAAGCCTCTCCGCTTCCGAAGCCCGCCTCGCCATGGTACAAAAGGAATTCATGACTGCCGTCGGCACCGCGCCCGCCGCCGCGCCAGCCTTCGCCGGTAGCAGTGACAAACGCGTCCGCGACCTCGAAGAAAAAATCGTCCAGATGGAAGCCGAGTCCCGCAAAAAGACCCGCGAAGACGGCTACAAGATTGCCGAACTCGAATACCGTCTCAGCGAGGCCCTCGAAAAAGTAATTGCGTTTTCACCTGCGTCACCGCCACCTCCCCCTGAGCCCGCGCCGCCTGAACCTGAGCCACCAGCAGCTGCGCCTGAGCCCGCGCCGCCAGAGCCTGAGCCACCAGTAGCTGCGCCTGTGCCCGCGCCGCCTCAAGCACCCGAGCCTGCGCCGCCTGCTCCTGAACCTGCGCCGCCCGCAACTCCCACTGAGCCTGCACCGCCAGTTCCCGAGGATTCCCATCCACCACAGCCCACACCATGAAACCGCATGCCCTATGCTTCGTTCTCGTGCTGGTTTTCAGCAGCTTGAGCATCCCTTCCGCCGCTGACCCAGAGCCGAAGAAGTTCATGATTGAAGTGCTCATCGACGGCCCGTCCGAGCTGCGGGTGAAGAAGGATGGCATCTATTGGATCAATGGCGAAAACGCCAAGCCCGGCCGCCACGAAGGCCAAGAAGAGCCCACCTATGTAAATGGCAAATCTTGGCGTCCGAACTGGAAAAACTCCCGGCAGGACCGCGGCCTGGACCGCGCCGCCACCAAAAGCCTCGACGGCATCGATCCTGCCAAGGTACAGTTCAATCTGCGCATGGTCGGCATGACTCGCGATGGCAGTGGCATCGAAAAACGCGATGAAATCCGCACTTCGATGGCCGGAGACGAGTTCTCCATCATCATCCCGGACAGCCAGAGCGGCTCCAGATGGTATCGCTTTGAGCTGATTCAGAAACCCTAAGGTCGATTCATAGCAGGACGGGTTATTGAAACCAACTTTCCGCACGCGGGCGGCGTTTGCAGGCGTATAACCATCTCCGAAACCATGCGCCCCGTCCTTTTCGTCGCCTCCGTCCTTTTTGTCCTACCTGCCTCCGCCCAGACCGAGGCGGACTTCATCACCAATCCGCGCCAGCTCACCTTTGAAGGCCGCCGGGCTGGCGAGGGCTACTTCAATGCCGATGGCACGAAGATGATCTTCCAGTCGGAGCGCGAGGAGGGGAACCCGTTTTATCAGATCTACCTGATGGACCTTGAAACGGGGGATCAAGAGCGCATTTCGCCCGGTATGGGCAAGACGACCTGCGCGTGGATTCATCCCGACGGCAAACGCGTGCTCTTCGCCAGCACGCATACCGATCAAGACTCCAAAAAACTCCAGGAGGCCGAGTATGAGGAGCGGAAGACCTCCAAAGTCCGCAAATACTCCTGGGACTACGACGAGCACTACGACATCTGGGAATACACGCTCGCCGGCAAGAAGCTGAAAAACCTCACCAGCACTCGCGGCTACGATGCGGAAGGCGGTTGGTCGCCGGACGGGAAGAAGATGGTCTTTGCCAGCAATCGCCAAGCTTACGAAACCAAGCTCAGCAAGGAGGACGAGGAGCGCCTGAAGATCGACAAGCAGTACTTCATGGAGATCTACACGGCCGACGCCGATGGCTCGAACGTGAAGCGGCTCACCAACGCCCCCGGCTACGACGGCGGACCGTTTTTCAGCGCCGATGGCAAGCGCATCTGCTGGCGTCGATTTACGCCGAAGGGCGATGTGGCCGAGGTGTGGACGATGAACACCGATGGCAGCGATCAACGAGCCATCACGAAGCTCGGCGCGATGAGCTGGGCGCCCTATTTCCATCCCAGCGGCGAGTATTTGATCTTCACCACGAACCTCAACGGCTTCGCGAACTTTGAGCTCTACCTTGCCGACACCGCCGGGAAGCACGCCCCCGTCCGCGTGACCACCACGGATGGTTTTGACGGCCTGCCGGTCTTTTCGCCCGATGGCAAAAAGCTTTCATGGACGAGCGGACGCGCCAGTGGCGGTCAAAGCCAGATTTTCATCGCGGATTGGGATCATGATCATGCGCGGGTGGCGCTGGGAATCGGAGAAAAGATCAAAGATGAAGGATCAAAGATCAAAGCGCCTGAATTTAGTGCTACCGGGGTGGAGATTGCGGAAGCGGACCTGAAGCAGCACATCACGTATCTGGCCTCCGACGAGCTCGGCGGCCGTCTCACCGGCACCGAGGGCGAAAAGCTCGCCACTCAATACTTCGCGGATGTGGCGAAGCAAATCGGCCTCGCGCCCTTCGGCGATGACAACACCTACTTTGACAACTTCGACTTCACCGCCGGTGTCGCCCTCGGCGAAGGCAATACTTTGTCCCGCCTTGACCAATCCTTGATCGTTGACCAGGACTGGAAGCCTCTCTCCTTCTCTCAAAACGGCGAGGTGAAGGCCGCCAAGATCGTCTTCGCCGGTTACGGCATCGAAACGCCCGAATCGGCCTCCATCGAAACCTATTCGAGCTATGCGCATCTCGATGTGAAGGACAAATGGGTGCTCGTTTTCCGCTACTTGCCGGAAGGCATCACGCAGGAGCGGCGCAATGAACTCAGCCGCTACTCCAGCCTGCGCTACAAAGCGCTCACCGCCCGCCAAAAGGGCGCACGCGGCATCATCGTGGTCAGCGGACCGAACTCGAAGGTCGTGCAGCAGCTCGCACCGATGACCTTTGATGCCTCGCTGGCCTCCAGCGGCATCGCGGCCATTAGCGTGACCGATGCGATGGGTGATAAATTGCTCGCAGGCACCGGCAAGACGCTCAAAGAACTCCAAGACAAGCTCGACACGGGCGATCTGATGGGCGGCATCGACTGCACAGGCACGCTCGCGGCCAACATCGTGATCCAGCAGGAGAAGAAAAAGGGCCGCAACGTGCTCGCGGTGCTGCCGTATGGCCAGCAGCCCGATCCACATGTCGCGCCGCTCATCGTGTGTGCTCACATCGACCACCTCGGCAGCAGTGGTGGCTCGAACTCTCGTGCTAAGGGCGATGAGGTGAACAAAATCCACCACGGAGCCGATGACAACGCCAGCGGCGTCGGCGGCGTGCTCGAAATCGCCCAATGGCTGGCCGATTTGAAGAAGCAGGGCAAGCTCACGCTGAAACGTGACATCATCTTCGCCGCCTGGAGCGGCGAAGAACTCGGATTGCTCGGCAGCAACCATTTCGTCGAGGCCTACGCGAAAATGATCAAGGGCGATGCGAACGCCAAGCTCACCGGCATGTTCGCCGCCTGCCTGAACATGGACATGATCGGCCGTTTCCAGAAAGCGCTCGTCCTCCAAGGCCTCGGCAGCAGTTCGCTGTGGGCCAAGGAGATCGAAAAACGCAACGCGCCCATCGGTTTGCCGATCACCACGCAAACCGACGCTCATCTGCCAACCGACAGCACCGCGTTCTATTTGAAGGGCATTCCGACGCTGAACGCCTTCACCGGCTCGCATGCTGATTATCACATGCCGAGCGACACCGCAGAGAAGATCGACTACCCGAACGCCGCGAAGATCACCAAACTCATGGGCCTCATCGCCCGCGGCATCGCCACCGCAGACGCCGCGCCGGATTACATCGCTATGGAAGCCCCGAAGAACTCCGGCGTGCGCACCGGCCTGCGAGCCTACCTCGGCACCATCCCCGACTACGCCCAAGGCGATACCAAAGGCGTGAAACTCAGCGGCGTGTCCCCCATCGGCCCGGCGGCCAAAGCTGGCGTGAAAGCCGGTGACATCATCATCAAACTCGGCGGCAAGGACATCGCGAACATCTATGATTACACCTATGTGATGGGTGATTTAAAGATCGGCACGCCAACGACCATCACTGTGCAACGTGAAGGCAAAGAGGTGGAGATGAAGATCACACCGGGTTCGAGGGATTGAAGTCGAACCGAACAGGATGCCATCCTGTTCCACTTTCTTGATCCAGACTACTCCC
>JBEIGR010000014.1:0-21442 GCA_040381795.1 Verrucomicrobiaceae bacterium
CGCGAGGCACGGCCTCCTGCTTTGTGGAAGTCGATCCCACCGGTAAGACCGTGCTCGTCGCAAATTACAGCAGCGGCAACGTCACCTCCTTTCCCGTGAAGAGCGATGGCTCGCTGGGTGAAGCGGTATCGTTTTTTCAGCACAGCGGCTCCAGCGCCGATCCGGAGCGGCAAAAGAGCCCGAACGCGCACTGCTTCGTCATCAGCCCCGATGGCAGACACGCCCTCGCTGCCGATCTCGGCATCGACAAGGTCATGATCTACACCCTCGACGCCGCCACCGCGAAACTCGCGCCGAACTCCGCGCAGCCCTTCGCCCAACTCACGCCCGGCAGCGGACCGCGTCATCTCACCTTTCACCCGAACGGCAAGCTCCTCTATCTCATCAACGAACTCGCCAATACCATCACCGTCTTCGACTGGATCGCCGCCGAAGGCACGCTGAAGGAGAAACAAACGATCGCTACGCTGCCGAAGGATTTCACCGGCAAGAGCTACACCGCCGACTTGAAGATCACGCCCGATGGCAAGCACCTCTACGGCACCAATCGCGGCCACGACAGCCTCGCCAGCTACCGCATCGCTGCCGACGGCACGCTCACGCTCCTCACCATCCAACCCAGCGGCGGCAAAGGCCCGCAAAACCTCCTCATCACCCCCGACGGCCGCTGGCTCCTCTGCGCCAACATGCCCGGCTGCAACGTCGTCGTCTTCCAGATCGATCCCGCCACCGGAGCCATCACGCCGAAAGGTGCCCCCGTCGAGGTGCCGATGGCCTCGTGCATTCGCTGGATGGAGTGATCTGATGCGCGACAGCGTCGTGGAGTGCGGTGTCAAAGATGCCGGGGCCACCTGGCATCGACGACACCGCTTTCGATAGCCCTGATCGCGTTGAATGGCCAAACAACGTCGTCCGGTTGGCGAAAGCGGTGTCGCGCCAAGGCTTGCCACCGCACTCCACGACGCTCTCGCGATTTCGAGCACCGCATCGTTGAAGAGCCTCCTGCACAAGATGCGTATCTCTTCACATGCCAAAACTCATCCCACCGCTTTCGATAGCCCTGATCGCGTTGAATGGCCAAACAACGTCGTCCGGTTGGCGAAAGCGGTGTCGCGCCAGGCTTGCCACCGTACTCCACGACGCTCTCGCGATTTCGAGCACCGCATCGTTGAAGAGTCTCCTGCACAAGACGCGTATCTCTTCACGTGCCAAAACTCATCCTCTGCGCCCTCCTCATCTCCGCGGTGTCATCTCTCAGTGCTGCCGAGCCGCTGGACTTCACGGTGAAACTCGAAACGGTGATGAAGCATGATGATGGGAAGTTCCTGTGGTTCCACCCACGTGCGGCAGCGGTGCCGGGTGGCGTGGTGATGACGATTCAGAAGCACCTCAAGGTCTCCGACTACTACTCCGGGCTGCATTTCATGCGGCGGGAAGGCGTGGACGGCGCGTGGAGCGGACCGACGCTGCCGCCGGAGATCGATTGGCAGCCGCAGGCGGACGGCGTGACGCTCAGTGTCGCGGATGTGACGCCGGGCTGGCATGAGAAAACGGGCAGGCTCATCGCCATCGGCTGCCGTGTGCGCTACAGCCCGAAGGGTATGCAGCTCGATGACGTGAAGCGAGCGCATCAGACCGTGTATGCCGTCTTTGACCCGAAATCCTCGAAATGGACGCCGTGGCAGATTTTGGAGTTGCCGGAGGGCGAGGAGTTCAATTTCGCGCGAAACGCCTGCTCGCAGTGGGTCGTCAAAAAAGACGGAAAGCTGCTCGTGCCGCTCTACATCGGCAAAAGCGCCAAAGACCGCTTCAGCACCACCGTGGCCGAATGTCGCTTCGACGGCGAAAAACTCGTCTATGAGCGAAATGGCGATGTTTTGCGCATCGACGTCGCGCGTGGGCTTTATGAGCCATCGCTGATCGCCTTTCGAGGTCGCTACTACCTCACGCTCCGAAATGATGTACGTGGTTATGTGAGCGTGAGCGCTGATGGACTGCATTTCACCGAGCCAAAGCCGTGGACCTTTGACGACGGCGAGGAACTGGGCAGCTACAACACGCAGCAGCACTGGCTGGCTCATCGCGACGGCCTCTTCCTCGTCTATACCCGACGCGGCGCGAACAACGACCACATCGTCCGCCACCGTGCACCGCTCTTCATGACCCGAGTCGATCCCGAGAAGCTTCAAATCATTCGAGCGAGCGAGAAAGTCGTCGTGCCGGAGCGTGGCGCTGAGATGGGAAACTTCGGCTGCTCCCGGATCAGCGAGAACGAATCCTGGGTGACCGTGAGCGAGGGCATGTTCATGAAGGACAGCGCCAAACGCGGAGCCGAGGGAGCGACGTTCGTGGCTCGGATTTTATGGTCGAAGCCTGACACGCTAGAGCGGTAGTTCCACTTCGGTAAGTTCCCTGACGAGTTGGCCGAAAAGAACGAAAGAATCCGAAAAAAGGAGTCAGACACTGCATGTCGCCGTCTTTTCGGCCTTTTTTCGTTCTTTTCGGCTACCACCTTGTGGAACCAAACAAAGTAGAAGTAGGACGCAAGTCGCTCAACGCCGCTCCGCGCTCTCCAGATGTCCGTGCCAGCCGAAGTGGCAGCGGAAGTCGAGGGTGTGAGTCATTTTCTCGAAGGCATCGACATTCCAATCGGGGTTGTTCGAGCTGACGCGGATGTCGGAAGGTTGGAAGGCGACGAGCGGCAGCTCTTTGAGCGTGAAGGAACCGTCGAGCAGGCGTGTTTGACGCCAATCGAAGCCCATCAGCCGGGCACTCACGCAATCGACGGCCACCGGATGAGTGCCCGCGAGAACCACGCCGCAGGGCTTTGGGTCGCAGGCCATGGGGCCGTCGCCTTCGCCTGCGATGAGGCCATCGACGAGGATGAGCTGGCGCTGGGGCTTCGTGCGTAGTTTCGCATCGCCGTCGAAGTAGCTGAAGCACTTGTGCAGATCGAGGATCATGCGCCAGGCGGTATCGTTGCCATGCCAATTGCCAGAACGAACGACTTTTTGCGTGTCACCAAAGACGAGGCGTCCGAGTTTTTTGAGCGGCACGAAGAGCCAAGAGAGGAAGTGGCGGCCAAAGAGGATCTTTTTGGCGCAGCGCATGAGAAAACCCTCCAGCGCCCGCTTGGAGCTGGATTCGGCGAATTGATCTCCACCTTCCGCAGGCGTGCCTTCGGTATGCCGGGGAAGCCAGTTCGTGCGGGGCGTGGTGCCGACGAGGTTTTTCAAAGCGACGGTGAGGCCCACTTTTTTGTGCGTTTTGAGCTTCGGTAGGTTGATGAGCACATCGGCAGCCATGGGGGTGCGGCAGATGCGGTATTCGTGATGCGGATCGCTGTGCTGGCGGTTCGTCGTGGCAAAATCGTAAGAGGCTCCGTAGAGCCTGCCGAGGCCGGGAAAGCCGAGGAACTCGCTCTTTTCGTCCAAATGCACATCCACGGCCCCGGCCGGATCGCTCGGCAGCTCGCGTTTGGAGACGGTGACGCCATCGACGACCTTCCACTCCTCGCAGCGCATGTCGAAAAGGGTGAAGGTGACGCCTGGAAAGTCGCGTCGGCATTCCTCGATGAGGTCATCGAGCCGGTGGAGCCTTCGGATGGCATCGAAAGACGAATCGCTCTGTGGGGCATCGCAAAGGGTGACGCGTCCGCTGCCACGGAGCTGCCGGGCAGCCCAGCGGGCCACCTCGCGGACAAAGGCGGGATGCGTGATGATGGCCAGCCAGCTCGCCTCCTCGTGAGGGGTGCGTGTGTCGTGCTGCTTGACCCAGTTTGGCTTGATGACGATGTGCTCACCCGGCTGGATGAAATCCCCCGGCAGCTCAATGGAAGCGATGGCGGCCTCGATCTGCCCCCGCAGCACTGCCGCGTCCTCATACGCGGGCTGGCCGCGGATGACGGAGACGTGGGGAGAGCCAAAAGAGGACGGAGTGAGCATTCCGGCACTTTTATCTTTTATCTTTGCTCCTTCACCTTTTATTCGCGGCCTCGTGTTCCGATTCCTCCGCAACGTCATCTTGCTCGTGATTGCCAGTTTTCTGCTGGCGGCGGGGGCGTATGCCTTCACGGATTCGTTCAGCAACCGCTGGCGGGGTTTTGTGACGGGGGAGTTGGCCAAGCATGGGGTGTTCCTAGACTTTGACCGACTCATGATTAGCCCCTTCGGCGGGCTGATGGCGCGGGAGGTGAGGCTCTTCAATGATCGCGAACGCCAGCACCAGCTCGCGAGCGTGGACAGCCTGCATCTGGAGGTGAATGTGGCAGAGCTGATGGAGGGCCGGGTGCATGTGGAATCTCTGGAGCTGAGTCACGCCTCCGTGGCACTGCCGGTGGACCCGGAGCGGCCGGAGCTGACGGTGATCAAGCTAGAGGATTTTAACGCGAAGGCGGTGCTTATTGGCAACCAAGCGGATATCCGCCAGGCTCAGGGCGTGCTCTCCGGCATCCAGTTGGACATCCGCGGCGTGCTGACGCTGCCGAAGGGCGAGGCAAAGCCGGACGAGGAGAAAAAAAGCGCCTTGGAGCGCCTCAGCATGATGCGGGAGCATCGCGTGCAGATCCAAAACGGGCTGGACTGGTTGGCACGGTTTCGATCGCCCAAGAAGCCGCTCATCAGCCTCGAAGTCAGCGGTGATCTAAATAAGCCGCAGGAGCTAAAGGCGGAACTGTCCTTCCGGGCTGAGCAGTTGCAATACGAGGATTACAAATGGGACGAGTGGATCGCCGATGCGGAATACGACGGCGGCATGATCGATGTGAAGCGTCTGCACTTGAGCGATCACCTGGGCCAGATCGAGGCGACGGCCACCTGGCGCATCGGCGCGGAGCGGGCACGCTTTCGTTTGAGTTCCAGCGCGGACATCCCAGCGCTGGCCCGCACCTTCTTCGATGTGGATGGGCTGCGTGAGGCGGTGTTTTACGAGCCGCCGGAGCTGGCGCTGGAGGGCTTCTGGTATCCAGGGCGGAACAAGGGCAAGCCGAAGGAGGAGCAGGTCTTTCCCGCCGAGGTCACCGGAAGAGTGGACTGCAAGCGCTTCGGCACTCGCGGGGCCGTTTTTGAAGGTCTCAGCGCCAGCATCGGCGTGAACGCGGACGGCTTTTATGTGCGTGATGCCATACTGAAGCACAAGACCGGGCATGTGCTGCTCCAGCTCATGCATCACCGTACCCAGGGCGTGAAGTATGATGCCACGCTGCGCATGGACCCGAATGTGCTGCTGCCCTTTGTGCTGCGTGAAAACACCCGTGATGTGATCCGCCGCTTCCAGTTCGATGAGAAATCCCACATCGACGTGCATGTGGCGGGTGCCGGGCCATCATTCATTCTCCAGGACGGCGTGAACTCCGGCCATGGCGTGCTGCGGAACTTCCACTACAACGGCGTGTATCTGGAGGAGATGGAGGCGGATCTGGCCTTCCAGGGTTTCTTCCAAAACTTCCGCAATGTGCGCATCCGCCACCCGAACGGACCCGCCAGCGTGGACGATGTGTTTTTGAACGACGAGGAAAAGTGGGTGCGCCTCACGAACGTCCAAGCCGCCAGCGATACGGCGGATCTCCTTCGCTGTTTTGCTCCAAAAGCCGCGACACACATCGCGAAATACCGGCTCACCGATGGCACCGAGGTCACCGTGAATGGCACCATCGGCATCCGCGAACCGAAGTTCAATGATTACACCGTGACCTTCCGCAAACCCGATGGTGTGGGCCATTACGAGCTGTGGCGGAAGGATTACACCATCGAAGCCCCAGATGGCGTGGTGAAGATCAAAGACAGCATCTTATCCTTCGATGTGAAGGGGCGGCTGTTCGAGCGTTCCTTCCGCGCTGTGGGCCAGACGAACCTCACCCCCGGACTCGCCGCCTACAGCGTCAATGTAAATGCTGGACTCTTCCCGTATGAGGTCTTTGGCAAGCAGCTCGGTTTCACGGGTCTGAACGCAGACGTCAAGGCACGCGGCGAGGATGTGGCATTCGATGTCAAAGCCAAGGTGCTCGGCGGTGGCGTGACGATGAAGGGTTCGTTTGATACCTCCAGTTCACCGAACCCTTACAAAGGTGAGGTGCGCCTCGATGCCATCAGCTTCCGCCAGTTTGCGCAGACCTACTCAAAAAATGATGACACCAGTGAAGGAGATCTCACCGGCCATTTAAACTTCAGCGGACGCGTGAATGACTGGCAGGCGCTCAAAGGAAGCGGCGTGCTCATCATCGTGAATGGCAATCTGCTCTCCGTGCCCATTCTCGGCCCGCTCACGCCCATCATCGGCGCTTTGCTACCGCGACCCATCGCCGGTTACAACATCGCCAAAGAGGCTTCCTGCAATTTTACCGTCTCTGACGGCCACCTCACCACAAAGGATCTCGTGGCGCTCACCAGCAGCTTCCGAGTCACCTCGCGAGGCAGTGTGAACTTCATCCGTGATGACCTCGATTTCGATGCGGAGGTGCGCATCCGCGGCCTGCTAGCCATTCCCACTTTCCTGCTCAGCGAGCTGCTTGCCTACCACGGCACCGGAACCGTCTCGAACACCAAATGGTCACCGAAACTCCTCGGTGGTGGAAGAGCCGGCGGCAGCAGCGAGGCCTCACCACCTCCCGCCAGCACCACGGAGCCGCCGAAGAAGCGCCGCTCGCTGTTTGGAAACTGACGCGGAAGGTTGAACGGATGCGCCGCGCATGCTCGTATGAGGGCACCTACCATGAAGCCGCTTCTTTTCCTGCTCACCATCCTCGCCCTCGCCACCTCGCTGCACGCTGAAAAGATCGTCGAAGTCGTCGGTGAAGGTCTGAAGGAGCCTTTTGGCACTGAGTTCGATTCGAAGGGCACGATGTATGTCGTGGAGATGGTCAGCGGAAACCGCCTCTTCCGCGTCGAGGAAGATGGAAAGCTCATCCACATCGCCGGACAGGAAAAAGCCGGTTACAGCGGTGATGGCGGCCCCGCGCTTCAGGCGCAGTTCAATGGTCCGCACAACCTCGCCGTGTTGCCAGATGGAAACATTTTGATCGGCGATACCTGGAACGGCGTCGTGCGGAAGGTGAATCTTCAAACGAGCACCGTGAGCACTTTACCCGGCTTCAAAGCCACCGGTAAAAACATCAAAGGCACCGGCCCTTACTGCATCACGCTCGATTTCACCGGCGCGAAGCTCTACATCGCCAATTTACAGCAGGTGCACGTCGTCGATCTCGCCAGTGGCACCTGCTCCGTGGTGGCCGGAAACGGCAAAAAAGGCCGTCCAGAGGATGGTGCCATCGCCATTGAGGCACCCCTCGTCGATCCGCGTGCCGTGGCTGTGGATCGCCAAGGCCAGATCTACATCCTCGAACGCGGCGGCAATGCCCTGCGTGTCGTCGGCACCGATGGCAAGATCCGCACCGTGGTGAACGCCAGTGGCAAAAAGGGCGGTGAAGGCGATGGCGGTCCCGCTTTGGAAGCCACGATGGACGGACCGAAGCACCTCTGCGTGGATAAAGACGACACCGTCATCATTGCCGATGCCGAAAGCCATCTCGTGCGCCGTTACATCCCCGCCACCGGCAAGATCGAACGCCTCGCCGGCACTGGCAAACACGCCAAAGGCACCCCCGGCGGCAATCCCAAAGCCTGCGGTCTCGCCCGCCCGCACGGCGTCACCATTCATCCGCTCACCGGTGAGCTCTACATCACCGATAGCTACAACAACCGCGTGCTGAAGATCGTGAAGTGAATCCCGTAGACTCGTTCGCCAGAACGAGGGCTTGCGAAGCTTTCGAGAGCCAAGAGACGCCCGACTTCCGCATTCTGGCGAATGCGCCTACACGCACCTTCGTAGGCTCGATCGCCAGAACGAGGGCTTTCGCCACGTTCACTTTCACATGTCGAAGGCCCCAGACTCACACAACGAGGATGACCTTCCCGGCCATCTCCCGCGTCTAGCGGAGAGCGCCTACCAGGGCAAAGCCATCGTGCATTGGACCTTCACCGTGCGGGACCGGGGCACGGGCTGGCTCGATGCCCGGTTCACCATGCGCTTTCGATGGCTCATGCTGCATGGCTGCGGTCGTTACGAGGTGGCCTGCCCGGTGCATTGCCTCATGCCGGACCACGTTCACATCCTCCTCCACGGCTGGAGCCAGCAGGGCGATCAGCGAGGTTTCATCCGCTTCCTACGCCGTCAATCGAGTGCCTTGTTGAAGGAAAAGCGGGCACTACTGGCAGCCGCAGGCGCACGACCATGTGCTCCGTCCGCAGGAAAGCGATCGCTACGCCTTTGAGGCGCTGGTGCATTACATCACCCAGAACCCCGTGCGGGCGGGTCTTGTGAAGCAGGCCCAAGACTGGCCGCACACCGGAGCCATCATTCCCGGCTACCCCGAGCTGAAGCTCTGGCAGCCCGACTTTTGGGTGCGCTACTGGCGCTTGAAGAAGTCGCGCGAAGCTCTGTAGGTTCGTTCGCGAGAACGAGGGCTGGGAGAGCCTTCACAAGCCAGGAGACGTTCGTTCCGCATTCTGGCGAATGCGCCTAAACCAGGCAGCGTCACGAAATCAGCTCGGGGATCGCTTTGCCATTCTCGACGATGTGGACCGGGCGGCCGTTGAGGTCGTCGAGGGTGACTTTGGTGTAGTCGATGCCGAGGTGATGGTAAACGGTGGCGAGGAAGTCGCTGGCGTTGCAGGGGCGTTCGACAACGTCTTCGCCGCGTTTATCGGAGGCACCGATGACGCCACCAGTTTGGATACCACCACCGGCCCACACATTGGTGAAGGCACGCGGCCAGTGGTCGCGGCCGGGTTGCAGGGTACCGGCGGGCGCGCTGGCATCGCCAGCACCCGTGCTGCGGTCAAAGCTGATCTTCGGTGTGCGGCCAAACTCGCCGGTGACGACGACGAGCACACGCTTGTCGAGACCACGAGCATAAATGTCCTCAATCAGCGCGGAGACGGCGCGGTCATAGGTCGGCATGCGGAAACGCAGCGCCTCGAACTGATGCTGGTTCACCGCGTGGTCGTCCCAGTTGTTCACGCGACCGCACAGCGGCCCGCTGAGGCTGCTGGTGATGATCTCCACGCCTGCCTCGACGAGTCGGCGGGCGAGCAGAAGCTGCTGGCCCCAGCGATTGCGACCATAGCGATCCCGCGTGGCGGCATCCTCCTTGTTCAAATCGAAGGCATCACGCGTCTGCGGGTTCGTGAGCAGCGTGGCGGCCTGGGCTTCAAACTCGTCGAGAGCACCCAGTTCGCCTTCGCGATCAAAAGCACGCTCCATTTTGTCGAGACTGCGACGCAGCGCGACGCGGTCGCTCAGGCGGCGCGTCTCGGCATCATCGGAGAGGCCGATATTGGGCACTTGAAAGGTGGGGCGGTTCGGATCATCGCTCACGGCGAAAGGCGCATACGCATCCCCCAGATAAGCCGGGCTGGAATACTCCGGCGAGGCAGCGGGCACGCCGATGTAGTTTGGCAGCGGATTGGCGCGACTACCTTCTTTGGCACGCAGGTAGTGCGCCACGGACATCCAGTCCGGCAGGCGAGGCTTCGGCTTGTCACGCGTATCGGAATCCCCGGAGAACATCTGCATCGTGCCCGCAGGGTGGCCCCCGGCGGATTGGTTCATGGAGCGGACGATGGTGAATTTATCCGCGATCTTCGCATTCATCGGCAGCAGCTCAGTGAAGAGCGTGCCGGGCACTTTGGTGCTGATCGTTTTAAAGGGACCACGATACTCACTGCCAGAGTCCGGCTTCGGATCGTAGGTGTCGATGTGAGACTGGCCGCCGGGAAGCCAGACCATGATGATCGACTTGCGCTCGGACTTCGGCTTCGCGGCATTCTCCGCACGCAGTTTCAGCAGTGAAGGCCAGCTCAGCGTCGCCATGCCGGCCAGTCCGAACTGCATGAAGCCACGACGCGAGAGAGGACCGGCGCAGCGCACGAGAGAAGGAGGATGGATAATGGGGGACATGAGGGTGACAAACCTACGCCCGGGATGCGCTGTCTTTATCGCTGGAAGAAACCATTGCACCCATGGCTCCTCGCGTTAATAGCCATGGATGGAAAAATCCTCCAAAACCGTTCTCACTGACCTCCAAGCCCTCGACACTGCCGCTCTCAAAGCCCGGTTGGGCGAGCTCCGGAGGTATCTTTGACGTCCCGAGACTACGCGATGAGCTGGCGATGCTCGAAGACCGCATGGGAGCACCTTCTTTTTGGGATGATCCGAACGCGGCGAAGAAGTCCATCGACCGCTCGAATGTCATCAAAAAGAAAATCATCCCGCTCGAGCATCTTGAAGGCCGGGCGAATGAATTCGATGGCCTCATCGAACTCGCCAAAGACGCTGGCGACATGGAAACCTGGCGTGAAGTCCAGGACGAGCACACCCGCCTTGTCAAAGAGGTGGGAGATTTCGAGCTCCAGCAGCTCCTCAGCGGGCCGTTTGATCGTGGAAACGCCTTCCTCACCATCCACAGCGGCGCGGGCGGCACGGAAGCCTGCGATTGGGCGGACATGCTCCTACGCATGTTCCAGCGCTGGTGCGACCGCCGTGGTTACAAGGTCGAGATGATCGACTTCCAAGCGGGCGACGAAATCGGCGTGCGCAGCGCCACGCTCGAAATCATGGGCGAAAACGCCTTTGGCTTCCTGCAATGCGAGCGCGGCGTGCATCGCCTCGTGCGCATCAGCCCCTTCGATGCCGCGAAGAAGCGTCACACCTCCTTTGCTTCCATCGACGTCACGCCAGATTCCGAAGAGGAAATCGACATCGTCATCCGCGATGAGGATCTCCGCGTGGACACCTACCGCGCCGGCGGCAAGGGCGGCCAGAACGTGAACAAGGTGGAGACCGCCGTGCGCCTCACGCACATCCCCAGCGGTGTCATCGTGGCCTGTCAGATTGAGCGTTCACAGCCGAAGAACCGCGCCAAGGCGATGTCCATGCTCAAGGCCAAGCTTTACCAGATCGAGGAGGACAAACGTGCCGCCGAGTTGAACAAGCAATACGGTGAAAAGTCCGACATCGGCTGGGGCAGCCAGATCCGCAGCTACGTCTTCCAGCCTTACCAGATGGTCAAAGACCACCGCACCGGCGAAAAGACCAGCAACATCGACGATGTCATGAACGGCGACCTTGACCCCTTCATGGAAGCCAAGCTCCGCGGCAGGAAGGCTGGCGATAGCGACGCGGACGACGACGTCTAGTTTTCAGCGCAAGTTACCTACATGCGGCTCGTTCCAGCGGGCCGCATGAAGCTTCTCGCCTTCCTTTTCCTCCTGCCGCTCGCCGTTTTTGCCGCGGACAAGCAGCCGAACATCATCTTCATCATGGCCGATGACCTCGGCTGGACGGATGTGGCCTGCTTTGGGTCCAAATATTACGAGACGCCGAACATCGACAAGCTCGCCATGCAGGGCATGAAGCTCACGCGGCATCATCACTGCCAAAACTGCCAGCCCACCCGCGCCGCGCTCATGACCGGTCAGTATGCCGCCCGCACCGGTGTCTATACCGTCGGTGGCATCGACCGCTTTGACTGGTCCACCCGTCCGCTGCGCCCCGCCGACAACGTCACCGAACTGCCTCTGGAAAAAACCATCGTCGCCCAAGTGCTGAAGAAGGCGGGCTATGCCACCGGCATGTTTGGCAAATGGCACCTCGGTGAAAAAGGTGCCCACCATCCCGGCAAGCGCGGCTTTGACGAGGCCATCGTCAGCATGGGCAAGCACTTCGACTTTGGCACCAACCCGAAGACCGAGGTGCCGGAAGGCCAATACCTCGCCGACTTCCTCACGGACAAAGCCGTCGATTTCATCACCCGGCACAAGGAAGCGCCCTTTTTCCTCTATCTGCCGCACTTTGGCGTTCACTCACCTCATCAGGCGAAGAAGGAGCTCATCGAGAAGTTCCAGCCGAAGCCCGGCGTCGGCGGTCACAAGAACCCGGTCTATGCCGCGATGATCGCCAGCGTCGATGAAAGCGTCGGCCGCGTCATGCAAACGCTCGACGAACTAAAACTCGCGGAGAACACCGTGCTCATCTTCACCAGCGACAACGGCGGCGTGGGCGGCTACGCCCGCGAAGGCATCACGAAAGGCTCCGGCGACATCACTGACAATGCTCCTCTTCGCAGTGGCAAGGGCAGCCTCTACGAAGGCGGCACCCGCGTGCCCTTCATCGTCCGCTGGCCCGGCGTCACGAAGGCCGAATCAGCCTGCGATGTGCCCACCATCCATGTCGATCTGCTCCCAACCCTCGCCGAAATCGCTCACGCCGCCCCGCCGGAGAACCAGCCCCTCGATGGCGAAAGCCTCGCACCCTTGTTTCGCGATCCCGCTGCCTCGTTGAAGCGCGACGCCATTTACCAGCATTTCCCCGGCTACCTTGGTGCAGGTGAGAACACTTGGCGCACCACACCCGTCAGCCTCGTCGAAGTCGGTGATTGGAAGCTCATGGAATACCTCGAAGACGGTCGCCTGGAACTCTACAACCTCCACGACGACCTCGGTGAGTCCAAGAACCTCGCCGCCGTCAATCCCGACAGGGCCAAGGAACTCCACACCAAGCTCCAAGCCTGGCGCGAAGCCATCCACGCCCCGATGCCCACCCCAAACACGCCTTCCGCCGCACCTACCAAAAAGAAGAAGGGCAAAGGCAAGAAGAAGGCAAACGATTGATCTGGCGAAAAGGTTTTCCCCGCCATTCGCCATCAGTTTACCCACCGGCGAGAGTGCTCATTCTAGAATCCGCCTTGGCGTAAAATAAAAGGCCCCATGTTAGACATGGGGCCTTTCGGAAGGATTGAAGAATCAGCTTACTTGTCGGTTTCGGGTTTCACGAGCGGTCCTGCAGGCCTGGAGGAACTAGGGCTTGCGATGCCAGCGCCGCCAGTGCCGCCGAACACGGTGTTGATGTTTTCTGGGTCATCCTGACGATGGCGGGCTTTGAGGGTCTTATCGCCACCGAAGTAGTAGCGGACGCCACCGGTGAGCTGGCGGAAGTCACTATCGCCCAGGCCGCCGTCCACGAAGAGAGCGAGGCCGCGAACGGGTGTCTGATACTCAAGACCGACGATGGCGAAGTTTTTGCCAAAGCGGTTCTGCCATTCAGCGGAGATCATGAGGTTATCGATCGGGTACACCGCGGCAAAAATACGGGCGGCGATGAAGTCACGCTCAGTATTCACGCGGGTGGCGAAGGTGGACTGGATGCGGGTGTCGAAGTTATTGTAACCGATGAAGCCGCCGATGGTGAATTTATCGAAATAGAGTTCACCTTCGACTCCGGCGAGGATGTCGTTGAAATCCGTGCTATGAAGGGCACCTGCGGCGAGGCCGAGGAGATACTTCGAAGGATCACGACGGAAGAAGTGAGCCCCGTAGCCCAGGATGTCCGTCTCGAAGCCGCGAGCATAAAGTCCATCGAGCTGAAGACCGTAGTGCTGGCCGACGGGTAGGGAGATGGCGGCACTGGTGCCACGGATGTAGCTGTTGTTCACGGCACCGTAAAAGGCGTCGAGCTTGCCATTGACGCCGTCAACAGCAGGCTGGTCAGCAGCTGCGGCTAGCGTAGGAGGTGGAGTGCCAGCATTGGCGGAGCCTGCAAAGAGGGCCGCCGTGAGGAGGGTGGTGAAGACTCGTTTCATGAGGGCTTGTATGTAACCACACATGATGTGAACCCGACAACCAAAAAATAGCATTGCAGCCAGAGCAGGCCAGCGGGAGGGAAATTCGCTCTGCGAGGAACATCCTGCTTGCCAAAGGGGCGGCAGATGGGCTTTGCTGACTTTTTAACTCAATTTTTCACACTCTCAGGACGGATGGCGGATCGCTACAAGATATATGAGAAACTCGGCGCTGGCGGCGTTGGAGCGATCTTTCGTGCCTACGACAGCCAGTTGAAGAGATGGGTGGCGGTCAAAAGGCTGCTCACCGCGAATGAGGCGGCGGAAGATAAAACCATCGCGGCAGAACTGCGCCGTGAGGCGGACACGCTGGCCTCACTGCACAATCCGAATGTGGTGACGATCTTTGACGTGGCGAGCGACGCGGAGGGTCTCTTCATGGTGATGGAGCTTTTGCAGGGCGAAGACTTGGCCGATGTGGTGGCCCGTGGCCCGCTGCCTTACGATGACTTCAAAGAACTGGCCTCTCAGACTCTCGAAGGCCTGCTCTCGGCCCACCAGCACCACATTCTGCACCGAGACATCAAGCCGGAGAACATCAAGGTCGAGCGCCTGCCCGGCGGCCGGATGCAGGCAAAGATCATCGACTTCGGCCTGGCCCGTGCCGGACTCCGTGCCCGCAAGCAGACGGAGGATCAGGAAGGCTCTGTCATGGGTTCCATCTTTTACATGGCCCCGGAGCAGCTCACCCGGCAGCCGGTGGATGAGCGCACGGATTTGTATTCGCTGGGTTGTGTGTTTTACGAAGCACTGAGCGGTAAAAAAGCCTTCGATGGCGAGACGATGGCGCAAGTCATCGACAAGCATATCAACCACGATCTCATTCCGCTGCACATCATCGCCCCGCATGTGCCGCAGTGGTTGGGTGCCTGGTGCATGCGCCTGATGGCGCAGAAGCCTGAGGAAAGGCCCGCGAGTGCGCAGCAGGCCATTGAGGAGTTTCGTGCTTGGGAAAAGATGCCGCAAATGGTGCCTTACATGCCCTACATGGGCATGTTCCCGGGCTATGCGCAGCCGATGCAGCAGCCCATGATGTATCCTGGCACGGGAGCGGTGCCCGTGGGCACGGGGTATTTTCCTGTGATGGAGTCCCAGCCCATGATCTACGCGGAGCCAGTGATGGAAGCGCAGCCCGTGCAGGAAATGGCGGCGATCACCACCCCGCTAACTGCAGCGCCCTCGCGGCCATCTCCACGCACCGCAGCGGCTCCGCTGGCGCATTCACAGCGAGTGACTCCCAACCGCAAAACGGCACCTCCAGCCAAGACGAAAGCCAGCCTAGCCAAGAAGAAGCTGGTCATGATCGGAGGAGGTGTGCTGGCCGTGGTTCTCGTGGGTTACTTTTGGCTCAGTGGCGGCTCTTCAGGCGGCTCTGGCGGGGGAATCATCTCTGCCATCGTGGACTCCAAGCCACCTAAAGTAACCTTCCAATTGCCACAGGACCGCATTTACCCGCCTTCGGACCGCAACATCACGCTTTTCTATGTGGGCAATACAGGCACGATGAGTTCCCGCAAAGGTGGCGACGGCAATCTGGCCAAGGCAAACACCAACGAGGCCATCCTCGAATGGCGGGACCTTTCGGAACGCGGTAATGACAACATCCTGCGTGCTGCGAAAAACGACACCAGCTACGCACCCAAGCTGGTGGACTGGCCGGTGGCCAAAAGTGGTTCCGGCCCCAAGGGCGGGCGCAGGGTGCTCGATTTTCGGGTTCGTGATGGAAAGCCATCGGGTCTCGCACTGGTGACCCCGAAGGAGCAGGAGACGGCTTTCCCGTTTGGAAAGGACTCCGTGCTCGGTGAGGCCGGCCTGAGTATCTTGGCCGTCACTCAGGCGGATGGTAGCAAGCTGCCGATGCGCATTTTAGAAGTCGGTAATGACCAAGGTGCAGGGGCCGTGGTGCGTGTGGATGACAAAAAGAACCTCGTGGCCGAGATCAAGCATGGGGCGTCCAGCGCCAAAATCGTTTCGCGAGATGTGAATGCCACCTCAGCTTGCGTGTGGGCACTGCTTTGGAATGTGAATGGTTCGGTCGAGTTCCGCGCCAAGGACTCGGACGGGAAGGCATTCTCTGGCACCGCCAAAGTAAACGCACCTCAGGGACCGCTATTCCGCTGCTCGGTGGGCCAGGTAGCGACGGCGGATGGCAAAACGACCTCTGCCGAGCCCGAGCAGTTTAATGGCTACCTGGCCGAGCTGCTCGTCTATGCGAGTGCTTTGAAGCTCGATCAGGTGCAGCTCGCGGAAAGCCGCCTGCGTGACCATTATATCCAGGGCGGAGCCTCGCCGGTGAAGGACCGATTGAAGACCAAGCTGCCGTGGGTGGAGCCGCGCAATGGCTGGAAGCTCACCGCCAGCCACAAAGGAGGGGATGCGGCCAGGGCCGTGGACAGCAATCAAGGCACCCGCTGGGCCACCGGTGGGCCAATGAAGGGTGGGGAATGGTTCCAGATCGAGCTACCATCTGAAACGGAGGTTGCCGGCCTCGCGATGGACAGCCAAGCCAACTCGCAGGACTACCCACGCAAATTCAAAGTGGAACTCTCCAAGGACGGGAACTCGTGGGAGCCGCCCGTGGTGACCCAGGATGGAAAATCACCTGTCATTGAGGTGGTCTTTTCTTCTCCCCAGCGGGCCAAATTCATCAGGATTACCCAAACGGGTAGCGCCGGGAACAGTTGGGGATTTCACGAACTGGTACTCTTCAAGAAGTAAGCTCGAGTTTCGATCCGCTCAGAGCTTCAAAAAAGCATGTCAAGGGTGACGCCTGAAGTCACTTCACAGCTAACCGCCGCCGCCGGGCCAGGATCAAGGTTCCGAGCACCACCCCGAGGGCGCTGCCGGGCTCCGGCACAGGGGCCACGTTGAAGCTGAAATCGTCGAAATAGTTTTTGTAGCTCACGGCACCGTTGTCCAAGGTGCCGCCGCGGAGATCCCAGCGGAGATCGGTGAGGGCATCGGCGTTCACGCCCAAGTTTTGCCCTGTGAGGATCGAAACGGATGAGCCGAGGGTGGCCGCGAGGTCGTCGTAGGCACGCACGCTCACGTTGACAGTGTCGGACTGCGTGTTGAGCACCACAGACATTTCCGACCAACCCTGCGAGCCAACCTGGCTGGCTGAACTGATCCAGGAGCCTCCGGAGCCAGTCATGCGATACTGAACGACGTTTTCGCCCGTGTAACCCACACTGAAAACGGACTGGCCAAGGGAATCACGAAGCGTCAGGCCAAACAAATTGCCCGCGTCCGTATCGTCCGTGTCAGCCGGGCAGAACCAGAAGGTCATCGCGATGATGCTGGCGAGAGTGGCCGATGGATTGGTGCCGCCGAGGTCCCGGCTATCGAGGGCGTAATCGTATTGAAGGCTGGTATCCTGGGCCAAAAAGTTCAGCACTTGGCTTCCGCCACGGGCTCCCGTGTAGAGGTAAGCATGCACATAGTCCCGATTTTGCGCAAAAACGAGGCCTCCCGTGTTGCCGAGATACTGGTATCCATTCGCCAATGTTCCCCCGAGGTCTTCATTGAGGCGACCACCCACCAGCGCCTTCCAGGC
The DNA here is from genome assembly GCA_040381795.1 of Verrucomicrobiaceae bacterium. Classification (GTDB taxonomy): domain Bacteria; phylum Verrucomicrobiota; class Verrucomicrobiia; order Verrucomicrobiales; family Verrucomicrobiaceae; genus Prosthecobacter. The sequence goes on from JBEIGR010000014.1 coordinate 17,229, forward strand.
ACCGGAGTTATCGGCGATGTCTGAGGCCGTGCCTCCTGGCCCACCACCATTGATGCCATAGGCCCCAGCGTTGTAGCGGGAAAGGTCTGGCCCATGGCTGATGTCCCCCAAGGTATTCGGAAAGGTGCTCGCCGGGACGATGCCAGTGAAGCCGTTGACCGCGTTGTTATTGAGGTAAAACATCGCATCACCGCCGAAACCGAGGGAGCTGATCATGCCATTTTGAGGGATTCGGTAGCCATCATCTTCTTCAAAACTACCCAAGTAGGCCATCGCGCTCTGCGGCAGAAGCAAGGCGAGGGGGAGTAAGAGCCTGATGGAGGTGCTGAAACAGGGCGAGGGCATAAAAGATTAGGGTCAATTAAATATAATATGTGGCAATTACAATAATTATTTATTTTTGGATGACTACGCGTCTATCAAGAGGGGGCACGGCGTCCTTTCGCTGCCGTTGCTCGCGGTGTATTCAGGACCAGTTTCTGGCAGGACAATTCGGCAAATGCCGGTTTCGGAATCATACGCAGGCTGACTTTTTGGTTTCCCGATTAGTCTGGATATGCTTATTATCAACGAAATGCCGCCTGTCGCCCTTCTTGAACGCCCTCTTGTGCGCACGCCCTCTCGCTCTAAAGGCAATCCTCCGAGTCCGCTGATCGAATTTGATATTCTTCTTCATGAACTGATCGCTTCAGGTGGCCCCATGCCCACGGATTATGCGCCGCTCAATCAGAAGCTCCGAGCTCTCGGCGATGCCGCTCGGGCGGGGTTGGTCCAGCGGCAGGAAATCCTCGCCTACGCTCGTGATCTCACCGGGCGTCATTTCCAGGGCACGCTCCAAGCTCAGGCCCTGGAGCGCAAATACGGCTATAGCGGTGATTTCGAGATCATTGACGCCATTTACCAGCAGCAGGTCACCAGCCAGCCAGACTTGCGGCTCTGGGATCTCTATTTCCATGCTCAAGCGGCTCCCATCGCCGTGCGCAATCGCAAATCCTACTTCCTCCGCCTGCTCGATCAGCACCACGCCATGCCCCGTAAAGGACCCATGCATGTGCTCGATGTCGCCAGCGGCCCCGCCCGCGATCTGCGGGAGTGGTTGCTCGATCATCCGGTAGCCGATGTGCGCTTCGACTGCGTGGATGCCGATGTGCATGCCATTGAGCATGCCCGCCAGCTTTGCGCCCCATTCCTCGATCAAATCGAGTTTCATCATCGCAATGCCATGCGCTTCCTCCCCAGCCGTGGTTACGACCTCGTCTGGTCGGCCGGCCTCTTCGATTACCTCATGGATCGCAGCTTCGTCTTCCTGCTGAAGTCCCTCCTCGCCGTCACCCGGCCTGGTGGGGAGGTGGTGGTGGGAAATTTTTCCACCTTCAATCCCAGCCGCGACTACATGGAGCTACTTGGAGACTGGGTGCTCACGCATCGCGTGGAAAAGCAGCTCGTCGAATTGGCCCGCGAGGCTGGTGCTGCTCCCGGAGCCATCTCCGTGCAATGGGAGCCAGCCGGAGTGAACCTCTTTCTTCACATCCGCCGCCAAGCCTGAGCAAGCATCCAAAGGCAAAGTCTTCCGCCGCTTGAAGAGAAACGAAGCGAGCCTTGACCATTCACGCTTCCCCGCCTTTGTAGCGGCCCTCGTTTTACCAGCCACACCACCCTGTACCTATGTCGGATTTCATCGCCAAAAACATCGCCGAAGTCGCCCCCTCCATGACCCTTTCCATCACCGCCCAGGCGAAGGCGCTCAAGAAGCAGGGGGTCGATGTGCTGAATTTTGGGGCCGGTGAGCCGGACTTTGACACTCCAGCCCACATCACCGCAGCGGCCATTGAAGCCCTCCAGAGTGGCAAGACTCGCTACACCGAAGCCGCTGGCATCCTCGAACTGCGTGAGGCCATCGCCGCCAAGTTCCTCGTGGACAACCAGCTCCAGTATGAGCCTTCCCAGATCAGCGTGAACTGCGGTGCGAAGCATTCCTGCTACAACGCCATCCTCGCCGTCGTGAATCCTGGTGACGAAGTCATCATCCCCGCCCCCTACTGGACCAGCTATCCGGAAATGGTGCGCCTTGTTGGCGGTATCCCGGTGATCGTCGAAACCAAGCGGGAGAACGATTGGAAGATCACCCCGGAAGAGTTCGAGGACGCCATGTCCCCGATGACGAAGATGATCATCATCAACAGCCCCGGCAACCCCACCGGCAGTGTCTATTCTAAAGACGAACTCGCCAAGATCGGCGAAATCGCCGCCGGCGAAGACATCCTCATCCTCAGCGATGAGATCTACGAAAAGCTCGTCTATGCCGGTGAGAAGCACGTCTCCATCGCCAGCATCAGCAAGGAAATTTTCGATCACACCATCACCATCAACGGCTTCTCCAAAGCCTACGCGATGACCGGTTGGCGCCTCGGCTACACCGCCGCTCCGAAGAAGATCGCCGATGCCATCGACACCATCCAGAGCCACACCACCAGCAATCCGACCACTTTTGCCCAATACGGCGCTCTCGCTGCCCTCCAGGGTGATCAGCAGATCGTCGCCGACATGCGTGACGAGTTCGACGTGCGCCGCCAATACATGATGAGCCGCCTCACCGGCTTCAAAAATGTCCGCGTCGTCGAGCCAAAGGGTGCCTTCTATTTCCTCGTGGACATTGAGCAGACCGGCATCAAGAGCGTGAATTTCTGCGAGAAGCTCCTCAGCAAGCAGCGCGTGGCCGCCGTTCCCGGCGTCGCCTTCGGCTCTGAGCACACCATCCGCTTCAGCTACGCCACCAGCCTTGAGATCATCAATTCTGGCATGGACCGCTTCGAGGAGTTCTGCTCGCAGCATTAATCGAATGATAAAACGGCCTCCTCGCGGGGCATGGGACTCTCCACATCCTCGTGAGCGCCGTTTCTCTTCTCAAAGACCTCGATTACTCCGTCCTGCAGCAATGCATGCATTGCGGCATGTGCTTGCCCACATGCCCCACCTACGTCGAGACGAAGATGGAGCGAAACAGCCCTCGCGGCCGTATTTCCCTACTTCGAGCGGTGGCGGATGGGGAGCTGGAGGTCACGAAGGCGCTTTCGGATGAGATGTACTACTGCCTCGGCTGCCTAGCCTGCCAGACGGCTTGTCCGGCGGGCGTCAATTATGCCGAACTCTTCGAAACTGCCCGCGCTGAGGTGGAGCAAGCCGGTGTCGCCAAATCCACTCAGCGGGATTTTTGGCGCTGGCTCACGCTCAACACGCTTTTCATGCGTCCCTGGCTCCTTCGGTTGGTCGGGCGTGTTTTGAGGTTTTATCAAGCCACCGGCCTCGACCGCTTCATGCGCCGCGTGAAGTTCTTCGGCCTCATGCCCGCTTCGCTGGCCGCGTTGGAGCCTCAGACGCCAAAAATTGCCGCGAGCTTCTCCGATGAGTTGATTGACCCCATCGAGACACCAGTAAGCGGGAAAAAGCATCGCGTCGGCATGCTCACCGGCTGTGTGCAGGATCTCGCCTTCTCGGACATCAACCGCGACACCGTCGATGTGCTGCTCGCCAACGGCTGCGAGGTCGTCACGCCGCGTTCACAGAGCTGCTGCGGCTCGCTGCATGCACACAATGGCGAGCTGGAACTGGCCCGCGAGCTGGCCCGCCGCCAGATTGACGCCTTCGACCTCGATACGCTCGATGCTATCATCACCAATGCCGGCGGCTGCGGCTCGCATTTGAAGACTTACGGCCATCTTTTGCATGATGATCCGCTCTACGCGGCCAAAGCGGTGCAGTGGGACAAAAAGGTGAAGGACATCCACGAATGGCTCGTGCAGGTCGGCCTTCGCAAGCCGCAGGCTGGCGCAGGCATCAGCGAGGTCACCTACCATGAGAGCTGCCATCTCTGCCATGGTCAGAAGGTCGTCTCCCAACCGCGACAGGTCCTGCAAAGCATTCCCGGACTCGTGTTGAAGGAACTCCCGGAGTCCAACTGGTGCTGTGGCAGCGCTGGCATCTACAACATCACCCAACCCGAGCAGAGCCGGAAACTCCTCGACCGAAAAGTCGCCTGCGTGACATCCACTCACGTCACCGTCGTCGCCACCAGCAATCCCGGCTGCCATCTCCAACTCGCCAACGGCCTCCGTGCTTCTGGCCAGACCGTCACACAGCCAGTCACGCTGCTGGCGCAGGCTTATCGGGCGGAAGAGAAGGCGTGAATGAATCGGATCAGCGCTCCTCTATCCAGC
>JBEIGR010000015.1:0-21020 GCA_040381795.1 Verrucomicrobiaceae bacterium
CCCACGTTTTGCCGCCATCATCGCTCACCTTCACATGCGCCTCCTCGGTGGGTGTATTTTCTTCTCCACGGTTGAAGCCATACGACGCGTAGAGCCGTCCCTTGTGCCAGGCGAGACCAACACCGAGCGTGAAACGGCACTGGTCCGTGTCTGGCCGCTGATTCTTGATGACATGAAACTCCGCACCGGCCGCTTGGTGCAGTTCGGCGGCTCTTGGGAAAGGTCGCGTCTCGTCCCAAAGCGGAAGCCCGACCACCTTCGTCACATCGTGCGTGGCGGATACAGGTCGGTAACCTGCTGCGACCTCCTCTGCCTTCAACGCACGGGGTTCCAGAGTGAGTTCATCCAGAGCACCGGTGAAGGGCTGGCGCACCTTGTCCGCATCCCAGATGCCGCCTAGTGTGATGGGAGCCTCGGTGCTCGCGACCGGCGTTTTCAGCCCCACCTCGCCCGCAGGTTTGCCATTGAGAAACAAGGACGCTTTCTCCGAATCGACCACCAAAGTCACCCAATGCCATGCACCGGCCTTCAGCGGCTCCCCGCATGAAATCGTGCTCCAGCCGCCTTGCTGTAGATAAGCCTTCAATCGCCCATCCGGCTCGATGGTAAGGCTCCACTGGCGTTCGTTGTGCGAGTAACGATTTTTACCCGCGAGCATCTGCTGCCCGCCCGCCAGATCGTATGGATTGAACCACAGCGAGACGGTGAAAGCGCCGCCGCCGAGATTGGAGCTGTCTTTGAGTTCGATCACCGAATCGCCATCAAGCACGAGGCATTGGCCAGCGGTTCCTGCGGCGGTAGTCGCTTTGCCGCGAACGATGAGTGAATCACCGGCATCATCCAGCGGCCAAGTCGCGGCAAAAAGCGGGGAAGCGATACTGAGAACCAAGAGAAGAAGTTTCATTGAGGTTGGGTCGTTTGGTTTTCGTGATTGGCGGGGCGCTTTCTCCACCATGAGGCGAGCGCGGAGCTGGTGATGGCGCTCCAGGGGCCGAATACCGCTGCTCCGAGCGCGGCGGCGGGGCTTTGCAGGACATTGAAGGCGAGGCCGGTGGCCATGCCGCCGTTTTGGATGCCGACTTCGAGGGCGCAGGTGCGTGCATCGGTTTCGTTGAGCCCGCTCAGGCGTCCGCCCCAGTAGCCGAGCAGGTAGCCGGTGGCATTGTGACACGCGGCGGCGGCGAAGACGGCGAGGCCGACGGAGAGCAATTGCTCACGCGAAAGCGCGATGGTGACGCCGATAATGGTGCAGATGGCAAACATCGCCACATACGGCAGCACACGCACGAGTCTCTGCGCCACGCCGGGCAGGAAGCGTTGCACACTGAGTCCGATGAGCAGCGGGACGATGACCATTTTCAAAATGGAAACCATCATCGCTCCGGCATCGATGGGCACTTCCGCGCCAGCGAGCCACTTCATCGCAAACGGCGTGATCAGCGGCGAGATGATCGTGGACACGGCCGTGACCGTGACGGAGAGCGGCACGTTCACACGGGCTAGCAGCGAGATGACATTCGATGACGTGCCGCTGGGCACCGAACCGATGAGGATCAACCCTGTAGCCACTGCGCCATGCAGACCAAACAGATGCGCAAAGCACCAACCGCCAAGCGGCATGATGGTGTAATGCAGCACGCAGCAGAGGATGACGCCCCGTGGCATGGTGAAGACGCGGCGGAAGTCATCCAGCGTGAGCGTGAGTCCCATGCCGAGCAGGATGACCTGCACGAGCGGCGTGATGGCGGATTTTAACTCAAAACCTCCCCATGAGATGAAGGCCGCAGGAAACGTCATCGCCGCAGCTCCCACCGCCAGCACCACGAAGGTGAATCCAAGACCTCCAAGCCACTTCACACGCCGCGAGACCACGGCGAGCGCGATGAAGATCAAGATGAGAGCGATGGACATGGGGTGGAGTTCAAGCTGAGCCGAAGGCTCTTTGGACTGCGGCAGCCTGCTGCCGCTTTGAGGTGATGGCAGCCCTGCTGCCGGGAGAAATTGTTGGTTGTCTGAGAAAGGTCAGTCGTAGGGACTTCGACGGCCAGCAGGCTGGCCTCTGGAAAGCGGCCGCAGGGCTGCCGCAGTCCAAGGTGTGCCGCTACGACAACTCGTCCGCGAGCTTCAGCACCGCCTCCAGCGCGGGCTTGATCTTCGCCTGCTGTGCGTCGGTGGCCGGGCGCATGGGCATGCGCGGGAAGCCAGCGTCCACGCCTTGCAGCGACTGCGCATAGCGGATGCACGCGGGCAGATTGTAATGATCCGTGGCGTTCCAGAAGCGCAGGATCGCCTCGTGCAGGCGCAGCGCGTTGGCGTGATCGCCCTTCGCCACGGCATCACGCAGCAGCGCGGTGGCACGCGGAATGCCGGAGGGCGTGGCGGCGATGACTCCCGGCGTGCCGAGGCAGAACGAGGGATACATCAGCGCATCCACCGCGCTGTAGATCTTCCGGTCCTTCGGCGCGTTGATCATGAGATCGGCGAAGAGCTTCAAATCGCCTGCGCTCTGCTTGATGCCCATCACGCCCGGCACCTCGTTCATCAGGCGCACCGTCAGTTCCGGCGAGAGATAGCACCAGTGCACCACATTGTAGATGATCAGCGGCATGCCCGTCTCCTCGTGGATCACGCGGAAGTGCTCGATCATCATCTCATCATCCGGGCGGAAAAGATAATGCACCGGTGTGAGCTGAATGGCATCCACGCCGAGACCTGCCACGGCCTTGATCGATCGAATAGCCTGGCGAGTGCTGTCACAAATCGTGCTGGCGACGAGCGGCATGTCCGCAGGCATGGCCTCGCGCACCTCGCTCACGCAGGCACGGAGTTCATCGGCATCCAGGGTCTGCCCCTCGCCCGTGGAACCACCGACTGCGAGGCTGTCGGCCCGCTCACGAACGAGAAACTCCACCTGGCTGCGGATGGACTTCGGCATCAGGTCGCCGGAGGAAGAAAAGGGAGTCGTCATCGGAGCGATGACACCAAAGGGGGCTTTGTCGGGCATGATCATGGGTAGTTGCGGTGAGATGGTTGATTTGGCATAAGTAGGTGCCTTCGGGATGAGCAAACGTTCCCTGGATCACGTTTACAATGCATACAGCCAGCGCCGCGCGCCTTTGACCTCTGTCGCATACCCGGAAGCCCGATTTCGCATATTAATGCCATGACCACCACCGAACTGCGCCGGCTCTCCGAACTCCGCTCCTTGTTGGAAGGCTTCGCTGCTCGCCATGCGGCCACTCACGCCGCCACCTCCCCCGAAAAGCTCAAGCAACTGCGCTCCATCTTGAAACGGCTCACCAAAGCCCTGCGTGCCCGCGACTACAGCGCCTTTCGGCACGCGGACCTCGAACTCCACGAAACCATCGTCAGCCTCGCCAACGTTCCCATGCTCCAAGAAACGTGGCGCACCGTCTGGAACAGTCTTCTTGCCTTTCACAAGCAGGGTTTCGACGACTGTTTTCCTGATGTCCGCGTCTTAGCCGAGGAACACGAGCACCTCGTCGAAACCATTACCCTCGGCGATCCGGCCGCCGCCGAAGATGCCGCTCGCAGCCATGTCGAAGCTGTGTGGTTCCGTCTCGCCGAGCAAACCAAAGCGAACACCGAACCCGAAGGCGATCCTCTCCAACGCGCCACCGCGCATCTCGCCTTCCGCCTGCATTGCCCGCTGAAGCTCACCGACGTCGCCAGCAAGATCGCCTTCACCAGCCCAGGCAATCTCTCGCGCCTGTTCCGCCAGCAGCACGGCCTCAGCTTCCAAGCCTACCTGCAAAGACTCCGCCTCGAAAAAGCCGCCGAACTCCTCCGCTCCACCAAGCTCCCTATCGCCCGCATCGCCAAACGCGTCGGCTACCGCGACGTCTCCCGTTTCGGCCAGCACTTCAAACGCCTCTTTGAAGCGACGCCCGCCGCGTATCGAGGATAGCGATGAAGCGCCGCCGTCATGAGGCACCTAGCTCCCGGCGAACTTGCCGGACCGTTGTCTGAAAAGTTATTCCCCGCGCGACATGCGAACACCGTTTACCGTCATTTTAGGAAACGAGTGCTTTTATGACATGCCCTTCCACATCGCTCAGCCGGAAATAGCGGCCGCCGAAGAGGTAGGTGAGGTCTTCGGGCACGATTCCGAGTTGGTGCTGCACGGTGGCCCAGAGATCGTAGATGCTCAGGCGGCCTTCGACGACGTGGTAGCCGAAATCGTCGGTGGCGCCGTAGCTGAAGCCGGGATTGAAGCCGCCGCCGGCGACCCAGAGGCTGAAGCCGTAGGGATTGTGGTCGCGACCATCGCTGCCTTGAGCGAATGGCGTGCGGCCAAACTCGCCGCTGAAGATGACGATGGTGCTTTCGAGAAGACCGCGTGCTTTGAGGTCACGGAGCAGCGCGGCGATGGGTTGATCCACTTGCGCGGCCATGTCGGCGTGGCCTTCCTTGAGTTTGTTGTGCTGGTCCCATGGATTGCCGGCCTGGGAGCTCTCAGCCGGCCGCCGCAGGCAGGACAACTCGATGAAGCGCACTCCGCGCTCGACCAGGCGGCGTGCGGTCAGGCATTGCCGGGCGTATGCGGCCAGTTCGGGATTTGCGGAATCGATGCCGTAGAGTTTTTTCGTCGCCTCGGATTCGCTCTTGAGTTCGCAGGCTTCGGGCACGGAGGATTGCATGCGAAAGGCGGTCTCGTAATTCGTGATGGCGGCTTCGACCGCGCTCACACGACCGGTCTGCGCGCTGAAGCGTTGATCGAGCGCGCGCATGGCCGCGATCTCCCGCAACTGCGCGTCGCTGCACTCGGATGCCTTGAGGTTCGGCAGCGCGGGATCACGATCCACGGTGAGGAAGGAGGCCTGATGCTGCGCGGGCAGAAATCCGCTGCTGTAGATACCGGACCCGCCGATCGGATCGGTGGCGGCGCCGCTGCGCAGCACGACATAAGCGGGCAGGTCCGTGCTCTCACTGCCGAGGCCGTAAGACATCCACGCGCCGGCACTGGGATGACCTTGAAACGAGAAGCCGGAGTGAAAGTGAAAGTTCCCCTGCGCGTGCTCGCTGGCCTTGCTGGTCATGCTGCGGATGACGCACAGCTCGTCCACCATCGCGGCCATGTGGGGGAATAAATCACTCACCGGCAATCCGCTTTCACCATGCTGCCTGAACTCCCAGGGCGAGGGCATGATGGTGCCGACGCTGTTGAACATCGTGGCCTTCACCGGCATCGGCATCGGTTTGCCCGCGAGCTTGTGCAGCAGTTGCTTCGGATCAAACGAGTCCACCTGCGAAACACCGCCGGACATGTAGCAGAGGATGACGCTCCTCGCCTTCGGCGGGAAATGCGGCTTCAGCGCGGCAGCCCCCGCGAGGTGACTAAGACCGAGCCAGCCGAAGCCGAGCGATGAAGTTTGGAGGAATTGGCGGCGATGCATCGGGTTTGGGTCAGGGCTGTTGTCTCGTGGGGCAGATGACGATCTCACGGATGCAGACGCGCTGGGGTGCCTGGCAGGCGTAGAGGATGGCCTCTGCGATGTCTTCAGGGAGGAGCGCACCGCCGATGGATTCCGCGTAGGCCAGCCAGCCGGTTTTGGCGGCATCATCCGTGGAGTGGCTGACGAGTTCGGTGGCGACCATTCCGGGAGCCAGGGTGATCAGGCGCACGTTTTTCTGGGAGACTTCCTCACGGATTGTTTCCGTAATGGCGTGGACACCAAACTTGGTGCCGCAATAGACGGAATGTGCTCCGAAGGTCTTGCGCCCAGCGATGCTGCCGATGTTGACGATGGTGCCGCTCTCGCGTGCGACCATGGCGGGCAGCACGGCGTGGATGCCGTTCATCACGCCTTTGAGATTCACGTCAATCATGCGGTCCCACTCCTCGGGAGACTGCCTGGTCGGATCTCCGTTCAGCATGATGCCCGCGTTGTTGATGAGGATCTCCGCTGGTCCATACTCAGCCTCGGCCTCGGCGACCGCGGACTTGAGCGCATCGCGGTCCAGCACATCGACTTTTCGACAAATCGCGTTGGGCAGATTCATCGCCTGCATGTCACTCAAGCGACGGGCGAGGAGCAACAAAGGATAGCCCGAGGCAGCGAAAGCTCTGGCGGTGGCGGCTCCGATGCCGGAGCTGGCTCCGGTGATGACAACGAGGGGTTTGGTGGTGTGGATCACGGGCTGGCTGGCGGTTGGGTTATGGCAGGAAAATGAACTCCTTGAGGTTGAAGACAAGGTGTGCCGTTTGCTGGAGGGCGATGAGTGTGCCGTCTCGATAACGAGAGTCGTGATAGGCACGCAGGGCGGTCAGTTCGTCCTCGCGCGGCTGCCGGGAAAAGGTGTGCACGATGAGATGGCGCAACTCGGCATCGACGGTGGAGCCTTTGGCGATGGCGGCTTCCGCGTGTTCGGCCCAGGTGCGCGCTTGATGTCGGATGAAGGGCGAGTTCAGCAGCGTGATGCTTTGGCCAGGGGTGGTGGTGACATCGCGCGTGCCGCGGGTGGTGTTCGGCACGGGCACGTCGAAGGACGCGAACAGTTCGTTCTGCCCGGCGCGCTTGGTTTGCACATACAGGCCGCGCCTCGTGTCGGCTGGCGGCGCTGCTTTGAGCGGGGTGCTCGGGCCATAGAGTTTCGGATCGAGATTGCCGGAAATGGCCAGCAGATGATCGCGGATGACCTCGGCATCCATGCGGCGCACAGGCGCGTGGGTGAGCAATCGGTTCGCGGGATCGGCGGCAGTGCTGGCCGCGGGCGCGGTGCTGCTGAGGCGGAAGGTGCGGGTCGTGAGCAGGTAGCGGATGGCATCCTTCAAATCGAAGCCGCTGCGGACGAGACGCGTGGCAAGATGATCCAGCAATTCGGGATGCGTGGGCTGCTCTCCGGTGCGGCCAAAATTGTCCGTCGTGGCGACGAGACCGCGGCCGAAGACGTGATGCCAGAGCCGATTCGCCAGGACGCGGGCGAAGAGCGGATTCTCAGCGCGTGTGAGTTCCTGAGCGAGTTGAAGCCGACCGCTCGCATTCCGCGGCGCATAGGGTTTCCCACCGAGCGATGCAAGGAACGCGCGCGGCACGCGCTCGCCGGGTGTGAGGTGATTGCCGCGCGGGTACAGCGGCTGATCGAAGCCCGGAGATTCCATGACACCCGGCGCGGCACGACGCGCCGCAGCCGCGAAGCTATCCTCGATCTTCCGCAGACTGCGCAGCGCTTCATTGGCCGAGACATCGAGCCCGTTCGCGCCTCCATGAATCAACCCCGCCGTGAGACAATCCGTGAGGAACAGCGCATCCTCGTCCGTGAACGACGGCGTCTGCCAACGCTGCAGGACTTCGCCCAGCGCCGTAGCGTAGCGCTTGGCGAGTTCATCCGCATCCTGCGGCGGAGATCCACTTCCAGCCAGAAGCGGCGCGATGGAGAATTGCTCGCTCTTCACCGCGTCCTTCGGGCCTTTGAGAAGGCGGACCTCGGCGATGCTGAACCACGATCCTCGCGTGGCGGTGCCGCCCTTGGCTCCATAGCCTTTGGGCGTGGGCTTTCGTGCAGCAGAGGGCGCGGCTTGCCGGGTCATCACATGAAAGTATCCGCGCTGACCTTTCCAAAAGTCCGTCCCGCGGCTGAACCATTCGCTGATGCCGGCCTCACCCACATCGAACTGCCCATACAGGGAGCCTGAGATGGGATAATTCTCCGTGGCGATGCGTGCCAAGGCACCGCCTGCCCCTGCCCACCGCACCGCGAAGGCTCCAGCGGGCAGCGTCAGATCGCGCGAGGCAATGGCCGCCTGCTCGAAGGCGCTGCTCTCATGCGTGAGCAGCCCGGCCGGCAGGATGCTGAGCACGGCATCGCCATCGCTGACGCCAAGTCCCAACTCGCCCGCCGTGTGCGGTGTCACCCGCCCATCGGCGAGATACCAATCGGCGGGCAAGCCGGTGCGCAGATCCCAGCGTTGGAGCGTGATCTTCGCGTTGTGCGCCGCAGCCTCGGCCCGGAGCTGCTTTAGGCGTTCGGCATGTGCGCTCCACTGCTTGGCCATGTCATCACGCTCGCGCCACGCGTTCCAGGGGGAAAGAAGATCGGTGTCGCTCATCGGCTGTGGCACGGGGGCTTCGGCTTTATTCTTCTCCGCCTTGGACGCAGCGTCTGACTCGGCTCGTGCGCGGCTCCATGCATCCAAACGTTGACGCACCTGCTGTGGCGTCGCCTCGGCGAGCCACTGAATCTTCAGGGTGGCGGCCAGCTGCGTGCGCGCTTGCCTCAGCGCGGTGCGATGCGAGTCGAAAGCCGCTGCCGTCATGAGGGGCCGCTGGGCCGGACGCGAACTGGCGAAGATCCCAAACAGCGCGTGGTAATCCCGCTGGCTGATCGCATCGAATTTGTGGTCGTGGCAGCGCGCACACGAGACGGTGAGTCCAAGCGTGGCCTTGGTTACCACATCGATCTGGTTATCCGTGAATTTCACCAGCTCATCCAGCGCATCCACCGGGAAGTAGCCGTGCTCGACGAAGCGATATTGCGTGAGACCGATGCGAGATTCATTCAGCGTGCCGCTGCCATCGAGGCGCGGCTTCGGCAGCAAATCACCGGCGAGATGCTCGCGGATGAGTTGGTCATACGGCACGTTCGAGTTCAGCGCGCGGATGAGATAATCGCGATACTCGAAGGCATTCTCCACGGCGGGATCGCCCTGGCTGCCGTGGCCTTCCGAGTAGCGGAACCAGTCCATCCAGTGCCGCGCCCAGCGCTCGCCAAAGTGGGGGCTTTGCAGCAGCTCGTCCACTCGTGCGGCGATGGCTTTCTCCGCGCCGAGCTTCGACCACGCTTGCGAGAATGATGCCCCCTCCAAGTCCGTCGCGGGCAAACCTGTCAGCACATAATGCAATCGCCGCAGCACCGTCCCCGCATCCGCATCGGCCGCCGGGGGCAGTTTATCCTTCATTTGTTTTTCGCGGAGGAATCGATCCACCGGATGCGCGGACCATGCGGCATCCGCAGCCGGCACCGAGGTTTCGGCCACGGGTTGAAAACTCCACCAACGCTCACGCCGCGCGGCAATGGCCAGCCAGCTCGTGTCCCCCTTCACCTGCTCGATACTCGGCGGATGGTCCCGCGGATCGGGTGCTCCCATCGCGATCCATTTCTGGATGTCGGCGATGGCGGAGTCATCCATCTTCGCGCCTGCCTTCGGCATCTTCAGATCGGGGTCCTCATGGCGGATGGATTTCAACAGCAGGCTCTCATTCGGCTGGCCCGGCACGAGCGCCGGCCCCGAGTCGCCGCCCTCCTGCCAGCCCGCGCGCGTGTCGAGCAGGAGTCCGCCCTTCTTCTTCGTCGCTGTCGAGTGGCACTCGTAGCATTCCTGCGCCAGCACAGGCCGGATGCGTTTCTCAAAGAACTCGATCTGCTCTGCGGACGGCTGCGCGTGCAGGAGCAGCGGAGTGATGCTGAAAATCAGGAGCAGTGTTTTCATCGTTCAGAGCCTCAGTTGTTGCTCAATTTCCCGGGCGGCGCGCATGCAGCGTGCACCTGACTTCTCGAAACAGTCATCTGGCATCCGGCTGACCGGAGCCATCAGTGTGATCGCCGCGATGGGGCCGCCATATTCATCGAGCACTGGCGCGGCGACGCAGTGGATGCCTTCAACGCCCTCTGCGCGGTCCACGGTGAAGCCCTTCAAGCGGGACTCGGCAAGTTCTCGCTCCAGTTCCTTGCGTTTGCACAGGGTGGTCGCCGTGAAGCTTTTCAAAGCCCGCCCGCGAAACCATTCCGCCCGGCGTTCCTCGTTCCACCACGCGAGGATCGCCTTCCCCGGAGCACAGGAGTAGAGCGGGATGCGCATCCCCACCTGACCGCACACTTGCAGCGCATGACTGCCCTGAACCTGCTCCAGCACCAAAGCCTTGCCGCTGGACTCGATGAGCAACTGCACCGTCTCGCCCGTGTCATCGCGCAGGCTTCGCAACGCCCCGTGCGCACACAGCACGAGACTGCGATCCCCCACCTTCGGTCGCGAGAGATCGAGGAGGCGGTTCGAGAGCGCATACAACTTGTTGTCCTCCCGCTGCGTCGCATACCCCATCTCCACGAGTGTTTTCAACACGCGAAAGACGAGATTTCCCGTGATCCCAGACTTCCGCGCCGCCTCCGCCGACGACAATCCCGCCGGATGCCGTGCCAGCAGATCGATCAATGCCAGCGTCTTCGCCCCCGTCGGCGAGGGCATGGTGTCGAGGTTGCGCGAAGGTGTTTTGGCTGTTTTCGGCATATTCGTATGTGAGAACGCATTCTCTTATAGGAATATTACAACCCATCTATTCGCCAGCGCTTTTTTTCAGCCGGGGCACTCCACGCAGACCTCATTTGCCGAAAAAAGTGACGATCTTTTTTTCGGCCATGCCGACGGAGTTAAGGCTCAGCCTCGGGGGACGGGAGGGCAGTGATGAGTGTGAGGATGGGCTTCATGCTTTCAGTTCATTCAAGGTTCCGGCATTGCTTCCAAAGATGTCGGTCTCGATCCCCATGTTTTGCAGCATGGTGACGAAGAGGTTGCTGAGCGGTTTGTTGTGATCGCGCTTGAAGGCGAGGTGCTGGCCGTGTTGGAGGCCGCCGCCGGCGAGGAGGATGGGGAGGTTGGTGTTGTCGTGGATGTTGGCGTCGCCGAGGTTGCTGCCGTAGAGGACCATCGTGCGGTCGAGCAGGCGCTGGCCGCCTTCGGGTTTGGCTGCGAGGTTGCCGATGAGTTTGCGCAGCAGCGCCATATGCTGGCGGTCGGCGGCTTCGAGTTGCTTTACCTTTTCCTCGTTCTGCCCGTGGTGGCTGAGGTTGTGATAGGTTTCAGTGGTGGCCTTTTGTCCGGGCAGTGAGAACACGGGCGTTTTGAAGGCATCGACCATCAGCGTGACGATGCGTGTGCTGTCGGATTCGAAGGCGAGCTGCGCGATGCTGAGCATGAGGTCGAACTTCTCAAAGAAGAGCTTGCTGTCGTTGATGTCGGTCGGCGCGGGGTGCGTAGCGACGGGCTTCGGGCGCTGCTCCCATTCGCTGGCGACTTGAAGGCGTTGCTCCACTTCACGCACGGAGGTGAGGTATTGGTCGAGGCGGGCTTTGTCCGTGCTGCCGAGCGTGCGGCTGAAGCGTCCGGCCTCGGCGTTAAGTGTGTCGAGGATGCTGCCGCGTTGCTTGAGCCGGAGAAGTTGCTTTTTGACCTCATCGGCACTGCCTTGAACGAACATCCTATTAAACAATGCTGTGGCGCTGTCCTCGGCGGGCAGCAGCACGCCATCGCGCGTCCAAGAGAGACTGCGGTTCGCCTTCTCGATGTTCACGCCAAGGTTCAGCGTGGGGAAGCGCGTCACCTGGCCGAGCTTCTCGGCGGCGTATTGATCGAGCGAGATGCTGTTGCGGAATCCGGCTTTGAATGCGCCTCGTGCTGACGTGAGGAAGCAGTTGTCCGTGCTGTGTCCGCCGTTCACGCCGGGATGCGAAAGGCCGCTGAACACGCTGAACTCATTCCGCACCTCGTCGAGCACCTCAAGGTAAGGCGAGAGCGCGTAGTCGCGACCGGCGCTCGCCGGAAAGAAGTTCTTCGGCAGCACGCCGAGATTGTTCGCGATGACCAGCATACGCTTCGGCGTTAGAGGTTGCGCAGCTCTTGCGAACACGGGTGTCATGCATTCGAGCATCGGAAGCCCGAGCGTGATGCCAAGGCCGCGCAGAAAGGTGCGGCGGGGGATATTGGAGGAGGTGGTGGAGATGTTCATGGAGACAATGAGAGGGGGAGACTCAAGATGCCGAAGGCATCAAAGCGATTAGCCGGTGGTTGAGCGAAGCGACACCACCGGATAAGATGCGAAAACACCATGCATCCCGGAGGGATGCCAGCGACCACACACCGCCATGCCATCGACATTTCTCGCTCTGCATTACCACATCGTGTTTTCCACCAAGGACCGCATCCCATTGATCGACGCTTCCTGGCGTGAACGTCTGCACGAATATCTGGGCGGAACGGTAAGCGTACTCGGTGGATTCGCGCAAGGAGTCGGCGGCGTAACCGATCATGTGCATTTGCTTGTTGGATTGAAGGCCACGCATTGTCTCGCCGATTTCATGCGGGAGGTGAAGAAGGCCTCGTCCGTGTGGGTGCATGAGGAGATCAAGCTGCGGGAGTGTGCATGGCAGGAAGGCTACGGCGCGTTCACGGTGAGCCCGACGGCAAGACCTCAAGTGCAGAAATACATCGCGAACCAAGCGGAACATCATCGCGTGAAGTCGTTTCGGGAGGAGTTGGTAGAGTTTTTGAAGAAGGCTGGCGTGAAATACGAAGATCGGTATCTGGACTGATGAGCGATCTGGCTGGCATCCCTTCGGGATGCGGGACTTTTCCGCCCGGTGAACCGGTGGTGTCATCGCTTCGCTCCCCAACCACCGGCTAATGGCTTTGATGCCTTCGGCATCGTTTGGGCGATGACGGTTGGCGGTCAGTTTGACATGATGAGCGTTCATGGTTTTAGGTTTCATATTCTGATTGTCTCCCTACCTCATTGTCTGATTGTCTCATCGCCCCGCCTTGCCCAAAAACACGGCACTCTGCACGAGAGCTTGCACGAGATCTCGCACGCGGTAGCCGTCCTGTGCGCAGGCATCGAGCATCGCTTCGATGTCGCGGCGGTCGGAGAACTGCACGGGGGTGCCGGTGGCATACAGCGTGAACTGGTGCAGGAGATTCCGAGCGAGTTGGCGTGGGTTGGCGGCGAAGAGGGCTTTCAGGTCGTGGATGTTGGCGAACGGACGACCATCGGCGAGTTGGCCGCTGGCATCGACTTCGCCGGCGAGGGTGAAGGCAAAATCGTGACCGGCGCGGTCGATGCCGGTGATGCGCTCACCCTCGCTGGTGCCGCGATAACGCGTGCGCCAGGCACCGAGGATATCGAAGTTTTCGAGAGCGAGACCGACAGGATCGAACTTCGCGTGGCAGGTGGCGCAGGTTTTGGATTTCGTGTGCTGAGCGATGAGTTCGCGAATGGTTTTTGCGCCGCGAATGTCTGGCTCTACGGCAGGAATACCTGGTGGTGGCGGCGGCGGATGCTGGCCGATGAGACGATCCATGATCCACACGCCGCGCAGCACGGGTGAGGTGCTGGTGCCGTTCGCGGACACTTTCAAAATGGAGCCCTGCGTGATGAGCCCGCCATACGGACTGCCCTCCGGCAGATTGATCCGACGCAGTGCGGAGCCTGTCACCTCAGGCAAGTCGTAGTGCCGCGCGAGACGGTCATTCACGAATGCGAACTCGCTCTTGATGAGCGAAGCGGCGGGCAGGTTGTCGCGCAGCATCGCGGTGAAGAATGCACGGGTCTCCATGCCCATCGACTCCACGAGATAATCATCGAGCCGATACTCAGGATAAAGCCGGATGTCAGGATCATCGCGGCGGAGCTCGCGGAGATTCAGCCAGCAATCGGTGAAGTGATTCACGAAGCGCTCGAAGCCCGCGCCGGAGATGAGGCGGTCCGTTTCAGCGCGCAGCGTTGCGGGATCACGCAGCTTCTTTTGCGTCGCGAGAGTTGCGAGCTCCGCATCAGGGCGCGAGTCACTGAGGAAATGCGAGAGCCGGTTCGCAATGGCAAAATGATCGTCTGTGGCGATGGGCTCGCGCAGATACAAAAACAGATCGGAGCAAAGAAAGGCCTGATAACCTGCCAGCAAGGCCTCGGCGAGTGGCGCACCGTTTTGCAAAGCATCGAGCACGAGTTTCTCAAACGGTGGGACCGCTTCCACCGGCACTGGTTCGCGCGCGGCGAGGGCGATGAAACGTCGCAGCAGTCGTTTCGCATCCTCGGCGGGCTTGGCTGATTTGACGTCGGCACCGAAATCATCAAATAGCACGCGATGCGAAGCGGGCGGCCAGGATGCCGGCGCGATGGGGCCTTCCATCTCCAGCCACTGAAACGCGATGCCCGGCTGCCCGCCCTCCGGCAGCGGCGGATAGCGATAGTAACCCGTCTTGCCCTGCGCATCGATCTGCGGCACTGGCAGGCCGAGCATGCCATACTCGAGGGTCTGGCCTGCGAGCAGATAGACCGTCGTTTCATACACACCGCCTTCGGGTTGCACGTCGATGATGCCGCCAGTCACGCGCACATCCTCCGCGATGTCATGGTTTGTCGGCTTGCGCGCACGGAAGTTCATGGGGACGGGCTGCGTGCCTTTTTTGAAAACAAAGCCCTCCGTCTGCAGCACCGAACGCGCGGAGAATCGCACGCGATACTCGCCCGTGGCGCTGGCGATGACGTTCTTCGGATAGACCGCATACGGCCATCCCGGCGAACGGAACAAGGCGAACTCGATGTTCGGATCGGGCTCGGTTTCTTTGGCTTGGTCCGCGTTCTTTTGTTCCAGATCGAAGCCCTTGCCATCCCGCGCATAGAACAGCGACTGCACACCACCGGTGGTGCGATGAGGGCCGAGCTGCTTGCCGACCACCCGCGTCTTTTTCGATGTCGGCGGCCCAGGTGATGTCACCACGGCCTGCCGCAACGCCGTCTCCGTTGCATCCAGATACCCCGTGAGCTGCACGTGCGAGATGTCCAGCGTGGACGCGACCTTGTCGAAGTGATGCGACTCGCGATCCGCAGGCAAGATGTCGCGAACATCGAGATGCGGCAGCACGAGCAGATCACGCAAGTTTTGCTCAAACTCGATGCGATTGAGCCGCCGCATCGCTCCCCTCCCCTTCTGCGCCACAGCCGCCGTGCTCGCCGCATGCAAGGACGACTCCAAAGTCGCCAGCAAAGCCTTCCGATCCTCAGGCTTCAAGTCTTCCGACTTCGGCGGCATCTCGCCATTCTCCACCCGATCAAACACCTGCACCCAGCGCTCCATTGCTTTCGGATCCGCCAAATCAAACGTCAGCGCCGTGAGATCGAGCTTGCCCTTCTTCGTCTCCGCATCGTGGCAATCGGTGCAGTTCTGCTCGATGAGAGTGGCGATAGGCTGCGGTGGCTTATCGGCTGCATGCAGCGCGGCCAGCGATGCGAGCAGGAGGGCGGTGAGAGCCGAGCGCAGCGAGACAGCCTGCCAAACTGATTTCGAAAAGATACAGGCAACGTTGAAGGACGGTTTCATGGTGTGTTTCAAAGGGAAGGCGTTCGCGGTCATGCCAGCGCCCACGGCACCAGCCAAGGCTGGCGATGAGGAGCAGCGCGGTCGTGTAGGATGGGTGGATGGCAAAGCGGCAAGTCATGATTGGGTGAAAGTGATGCGCCATGGTCCCGCCTTCCTTAGCGTGCAGCCACCCCCGAAAACTCGGGGGGGGTCGGGTCGTTCATCGCCAGAGTTATTTGAAGATGATTCGCATCTCGATCTCGGAGAGCGCGGAACGGACGACGACGTTTCCAGTGGCGTTGATGCCGGTGTGAGAACAGCTCTGTGCGATGCACTGGAAAAAAGCCACGTGGCAGTTGATAAGGCATCGGATCCCATCGCGGTCATGCCAGCGCCTTGGTCACGACATGCCGTTCCTCCACGCCGGTGAGCCGTTGGTTGAGCCCTTGGTGCGGGTAGCTGAGCCGGGTGTGGTCAATGCCCATGAGGCGGAGGATGGTGGCGTGCAGATCGCTGACGTGGCAGCGGTCCTCGACGGCCTTGAACCCCAGTTCGTCGGTGGCTCCGATGGCCTGGCCGCCTTTCACTCCGGCGCCCGCGAGCCACATGGAGAAACCGTGCCAGTTATGATCGCGCCCCGGCTTGCCAACGCCCTCGCTGGTGGGAGTGCGGCCAAACTCGCCGCCCCACACGAGCAGGGTCTCCTCCCATAGGCCGGTGCGCTTCAGGTCGGCAATGAGCGCGGCGATGGGCTGGTCGGTCTCGCCGGCGTGCAAGGTATGGTTCTTGATGCAGTCGTTGTGTCCGTCCCATGTGTCCTCGATGTGGCCGCCGCCGGAGTAGAGCTGGATGAAGCGCACGCCATTCTCGATGAGACGGCGGGTGATGAGGCACTTGCGGCCGAAGTCGGCGGTGCGCGGGTGATCGAGGCCATACATCGCCCGCGTGGCGGGCGACTCACGGGAGAGATCGACCACGGCGGCGCCCTCGCTCTGCATGCGGTAGGCAAGTTCGTAGGACTCGATGCGGGCCATCAGTTCGCTGTCGCCGGGACGCGAGTGGAGGTGTTCCTCGTTCAGGGATTTGAGGAGATCGAGACTGCGACGCTGGGTGCGTTCGGTGGTGCCCTCGGGCGTGGCGAGATCGAGCAGGGGCGATCCGCTGCCACGGAAGAGCGTGCCTTGATACGCGGCGGGCATGTAGCCGGCGGACCAGTTCGACGCGCTGCCGATGGGGCCGCCGCGCGGATCGGTCATGACGACGAAGGAGGGCAGGTTCTCATTCGCGGTGCCGAGCCCGTAGCTGAGCCAGGAGCCGAGGCTCGGTTTGCCGATAAAGATGCCGCCGGTGTTCATCTGCAAGCACCCAGAGGCGTGCGCAGCGGTGTCGGCGTGCATGGAGCGAATGACGCAAAGGTCGTCGGCGTGGTGCGCTACTTTTGGAAAGAGGCTACTGATTTCGAGGCCACTGGTTCCGTGCTTTTTGAACTCAAACGGCGACTGCATGAGGTGGCCCACCGCTCGGCCATTGGAGCCCACCTTGGCATCTCCGGAGTAGGGTGTGCCGTGAAATTTTGTGAGCGCGGGTTTTGGATCAAATGTGTCCACCTGGCTCGGGCCGCCATTCATGAAGAGGAAGATGCAATGCTTCGCCTTGGCGGGAAAGTGCGGCACTTTCGGCCCGAGTGGCGATGCGGCGGCCTCGCGCGTGAGCAAATCGGCGAGCGCAAGCCCGGCGAATCCACCGCCGACCTGCCAGAGAAACTCGCGGCGACTGCGGCCACAGGGCGTGGGATTTGGGATGAAGCGGTTCATGGTTTTACTCCGGGTAAACAAACTCGTTGAGGTTCAGGACGACGCGGCAGAGCTGCTCCAGCGATTCGGCGGCGAGGAAGGTTTTCATTTTCGCGCGCTCACCCGCAGTCGGCTCGCGGCTCAAAGCGAGCCGCCATGCGAGTGTGATTTGTTTCTCCGCATCGTCACCAGCTTCGCGCCTCAGGCGGGCGGCGAAGTGGCGTGCCTGTTCGTTGGCGAAGTCGCCATTGAAAAGTGTGAGCGCTTGCGGTGCCACGGTGGTGACCTGGCGCTGCGGGCAACTGCTCACGGTATCGGCGAGGTCGAGCGACTCAAACATCGGAATCACCAGTCCGCGCTTGATGAAAGCGTAGATGCTGCGGCGGGAGGCCTCGGGCTCGGAGGATGGTTTCCAGACTGCGTCCTTGTCTGTGTTCGCTTCGATTGCGGCGAGTGGGATGGGCGGTCTGAAGGCGGGGCCGAAGCGCTTCGGGTTGAGTCGTCCGCTGACGGCGAGCATCGAATCGCGGATGGCCTCGACCTCAAGCCGGCGATAGCGGATGGGCGAGCCTTCCGCCTTCATCGATTGCCAGGCACGACTCGTGAGGAGCAGACGATGTAGCTCCTTCAACGACCATCGCGCGTCGTGCACAAACCAGTGCGCGAGCCAGTCGAGCAGCGCGGGATGTGCCGGCGGTGCGCCCATTAGCCCGAAGTCGTTTGCGGTGGTGACGAGGCCTTCGCCGAAATGCTGCTGCCACACGCGATTCACGATGACGCGGGCGGTGAGCGGGTTGTTCCCGCTTGCGATCCATTGCGCGAGACCGACACGGCGGCGGGTCGTTCGTTCACCCGCGACGGGGAAAGAAGGCTGTTGCTTCACGAGTATCGCGGGCACCGCAGGCCCCACGGGATCGCCCTTGCGTGTCGCGGAGCCGCGCAGCAGGATGTGCGACTGTGGCACTTTCGCCGCGGGTTCGCGCCACGCGTAGATATCGGTGTCGCTTACTTTGACCGTCAGTTCCGTGCGTCCGTTCCGGGGACGCTCCAGCGGTTCGAAAATCGACACGAGGCTATAGTAATCGCGCGTGGAGAGCGGCTCGAATTTGTGATCGTGGCAGCGCGCGCAGCCGATGGTGAGGCCCAGAAACGCTTGGCCGGTGGTGTTCACAATGTCGTCGAGCTGGTCGAACCGATCGGCGGGCGGGTCGGCAGGCTCATCGTCCCAATGACCGAGGCGCAGAAAACCGGTGGCGATGTGGGTCTCCGGCGTGGCATCCGGCAGTTCATCACCAGCGAGCTGTTCAATGATGATGCGGTCGAAGGGCTTGTCGCGATTCAGCGCCTCGATCACATAATCACGGTAGCGCCAGACATAGGGCTTCTCCGCATCGCGCTCGTAGCCGTTGCTGTCCGCGTAACGCACCACGTCCAGCCAGTGCCGCGCCCAGCGTTCGCCGTATCCGGGACTGGAGAGCAGGTCGTCGATCACGGCGGCGGGGTCAGGCTTCTCCGCGAACCGCTGCTGATCCGCCAGCGTGGGCGGCAACCCCGTGATGTCGAGATACACCCGCCGCAGCAGCGCACTCTCCGCCGCGCGAGGAGATGCAGCTTTCTCGCCGAAGAGGAAGGCGTCCACCGGATGCGCGTGGATGGAGGGCGGCAGGGGCGGACGTTTGACCGGCTGGAAGGCCCAGTGCTCACGTGGTGAACGCGGCACGGCCTCGTCCGCAGGAAAAGAAGCGCCCGCAGCGAACCATTCACGCAGCAGCGCCACCTGCTGGGGAGAAAGCCGCGCCCCTTCCGGCGGCATGCGCACGTCTTTGTCATCGGAAGCGATGCGCGAGAGAATCTCTGCATGGCTGTTGCGCGGGATCAGCACCCCCGCATCCAGCCGCAGATCCCCCTTTTCTTTCACCGCGCCATGGCATGAGGCGCATCGCTCCCGCAGCAGGGGCTTGATGTCGCGCACGTAATCCGCCGCGTGCGCCCCGGTTGCGAGCAAAATAAACAACAGGGGTCGGAGCATCGTAGGAATGGTTGGGTGTTCAGCAGAATGGAAATAGGCTTTCATGGATGGAATGTCTCAAAAGAGAACGTCGGGAACCATGCTCTCTGAATTGAAAGAATGACCTGTTGCATGTAGATCCTGACATGAGCAACGAAGCCGATCCCAACCTTTACTTCAGCACGCCAGGCCCCTGGAATGTGAACGTCACACGCCCCATCCATTCGCCACTGGGGGAGATCGTCTATGCAGGCACCAAATGGGGCAGCCAGGCCACCTACGCTCACGCGCCGCCGCCGAAGTTCATGCGCCCCACACCGCACTTTTTGCTCGTGCTCACCCTGGAAGGCAAAGCCAGCTACATGGACGAAACGGGACTGCGTTGCTCGCTGCAACCCGGATCGCTCATCTGGGCTGTTCCCGGCGTGAATCAAAGCTACGGACCGAAACGCGGCGAGCGCTGGAGCGAGCTGTTTCTTTGGTTTCGTGGCCCCCTTTTTGATACCTGGCAAGGCAGTGGATTTCCTGGTGAACGCAGCCGCCACCTTGAACTCAACCCGCTGAACTACTGGACGGATCGCCTGCGCCGCATCCTCCAACCCTCGCCCGAAGCCCCTGCGGAATTCGACCTCGCGCGGATCTGCCACTTTCAGCAATGGTTGGCCGATGCGCTTCAGTTCGAAGACAAGCGCACCCAAACCACCGAAACACTGCAATGGCGCGAGAGAGCGGAGCAGAAGCTGCGCACCGGTCGCCTCACCGATCCATCGTTGGAAGAGATCGCTCGCTCGATGGGCATGTCCTACAGCGCCTTTCGCAGACGCTTCGCGCAAATGACCGGCAAAAGCCCCGGCGAATTCCGCGCCGACGAAATCGTGCTCCGCGCCTGCTCCCTGCTTCTCGAAACCAACCACAACCTCGCCACCATCGCCGCCGACCTCGGCTTCCACGACGCCTTCCATTTCTCGAAGCGTTTCAAACAAGTCGTCGGCATGTCCCCTCAGGATTTCCGAAGGCAGAACCGGGGGAGGTGATAACATAAATCAATCTCCTTCCTCCAAGCAGTGGGCCATCGGCGCGAGCAAGAGGGTGGTGAGGAGAGTAAGGGTGGGTTTCATGGAGTGCTGTGTCATGGTTCGACGGCTCAGCTTGCGAATGTTCTGCGGAGGTAGTCCGCATCGAAGCGGATGTCCTGCTCGATGCCGTTCGGGAGTTGCGTGCCTTCGATGTGGACCCACGCGTCGTGCCAGCCGATGGCGTGCATGGCGTCGCGCATTTTTCCGAAGTCGATGTTTCCCTGGCCGTAGAGTCCCTTGAAGTCCTTGGCGTGAAACTCACAGATGCGCTCTTTGCCGAGCCTGCGGATGGCTTCGCCGTAGTCCTCGCCCTCTTTGTCCATGTTGGCCACGTCATACCAGACCTGGATGTTCGGCGAGCGCACGGCTTCGAGCATCTTTTCCAAAACCGGCACCTTGAGCGTGGACTCGATGCCGTAGATGACGCCTGCGTTCTCGGCGAGCGGCGCAAGTTTTTTGAGGATGCTGGTGACCTTCTCGATGCCCGCCTCATCGCCAGCGAGGCTTCCTTTGCCAAAGAAGGCCAGAAGAACGCAGCGCGCTTTCAGGCGTTGAGCGACCTTGGGGCTCGCCAGCACCCACTTTGCGGCCTCGGGCTCGCTTTTGAGCGGCACACCGTTGAGCGTGGCCAAGGCCAGAGAAGGCACCGCGATCCCGAGTTCGGCGGATTTGGCGAGGTAACTGTCCTGCAGCTTCTCATCGAACAGCGGCAGCCATCCCTGCGCATCCGGCTTGCTCCCGAAATCGACTTGCACGCCATCCAGCCCGATGCGCTTGGCGAGATCAAGCGAGGCCGGTTGCGCGGCGAGCTTCATGGTCCAGTCACAGGCTCCGATTTTGATCTTCATGCCCGCTGTGGCAGCGCGCAGATGTTCGACCTGCGCAGCAAGCGCGGCGAGTGCGGTGGTAGAGAGAAAGGTGCGTCGTTTCATGGGAAGAAGATTGGGACGGCCCATTTGCCGATGAGGAGGGTTTCGCCGGCGGCGCAGTCCTTTTGGAAAAGGGTGCAGAAGTTCTTGGTGGAGGAGGGATTGAAGAGTGGGACTTCGGGCAGGG
>JBEIGR010000016.1:0-20525 GCA_040381795.1 Verrucomicrobiaceae bacterium
CGTTCCTCATCGGGCACGCCGATGTGGCAGCGGAGCTGGAGGGCGGAGAGGTGGATTTGATCGTGCATGGCAAAAGGTCAGCGCAGCATGCCGCGGCGGAGGCATTCGTCGATGAGGATGCGAGTGGGGATGTTCAGGTCGAGTTTCAGGGCTTCGGCCAGGGGGAGCCATTGGAAGGCCTGGGCTTCCTCGTTGAGAACGACTTGCGGATTTTCATCGGCGGTGCGGGCGAGGTAGTTCAGGAGCAAGAAATGGGCGGAGCGCTGGAACTCGGGGGGCTCGATGCAGTCCTGGACCATGACGAATTGGATGTCGCGGAGGCACAGGCTGGTTTCTTCGGTGATTTCGCGGATGAGGGCGGCCTCGCAGGTCTCGCCGCGTTTGATTTTGCCACCGGGGATGCCCCAGCGATGGCTCCATTTGTGCGTGCGGATGAGGAGGAGTTCGTCGCGGGCATTGAGGATGAGTGCGCCGACGGTGGAGACGGGGATCTCGGTGCGGGAAAGCCTGCGCAGACCGAGGAGGACGGGCAGACGGCTCAAATCGGGCACGAGGAGGTCCGGTGCGTAGGTCATGAGCTGCGCGGCGGTCTCGTAACCCGTGCAGGTGGCGATGGTGAGCACGCCAGCGGCTTTGCCCGCATCCATATCGTGCCGCATATCACCGATGAAGGCGGTTTCCTCAGGCCGCATGTCGAGGGATTCGAGAAGGGCGTGGATTTCGGTGCGCTTATCGATGACGCCGCAGCGCATGACCTCGAAATGATCCCGCACCCCGAGGGCGATGGCTTGGGCGACGACATGCGGCTCCGGGGCGCTGCTGAGCACGACGAGGCGAATGCCCGCCGCGGCGGCCTCGCGGAGCATTTCGGCGGCATGCGGGATGAGGGTGACACCTTCATGGACATGCGGAAAGTGCTCCAGATAGAGCTGATGCAGGCGCTCCAGCGGCGTTCCGGGCATCATTTCATCGAAAAACTCGGTGTAAGGCAGGCGAAAGCGGGCGCGGAAGGTCTCGCGGTCGAGCAGGGCTTTCCCCTCGGCACGCAGCATGCCGTTCACGGCTTGGAGGACATTCGGGAGGTCATCCGCGATCGTGCCAGACCAGTCAAAGAGGAGGTTACGAATCATGCGGCACCTGCCGTAGCGGCATCGCGAGCGCTTTGCAAACCACGCGGCCTATTTCCGCCGACGGCGCAGGCAGAGGAAAGATGCCACGCCGAGCAATAGAGCGCTCCCCGGCTCCGGCACGGGCGTGACGACGAAATCGATGCAGTATTGGTTCACGAAGCTGGAGCCTTCCTGCACCCAAAAGGTGTAGTCACCGGCCTGGAGATTCCCTGTGAAGCCGATACCGCCGAAGGCTGGGCCAGCCTGGAGGATGGCGAGGAGGTTGGTGTTCGTGGTGCCGAAACCGTCGCGTTCTTCCCGCCAGAGGCCGTTGCTGAGGTGGTTGACGCTTTGCGCCGTGTCGATGGTGTTTCCGCTGGCGAGGGCCATGAAGTGGCCGGCCGGGGCCACGGGATTCGGTCCGTTGTAGCTCACCAGATTGATGGCGCTGACCTCGAAGCCGGAGGCAATGGTGAAGGTCCAGATGTCCGCGTCCAGAGTGGAGCCGTTCCAGCCCATGCTGCCTTCGACGATGTTATTGCCGGAACCAAAGGTGAGGAAGGTGGGGGCGGCACCGTTGTTCGAGAGGTCGAGCAGGCCGCCGGGTAGCGGGGCATTGTTGAACTTGTCACTAACCGCCTGCGCCGAGGCCACGGAGTTTCCGAGGACCGCGAGGGCAAAGCAGATCAAGAGATGGCGGAGGTAAATCATCCCTAAATTATAGTATTTCTATAATTTATTGTCAATATAACTAGCTACTTTTTCAAAAAAGAAGGCGACTCCGAGGCATTTTTTACTCGCCGGATACCATGCGACAGGCTCATCCTCGCGGCATGTCGCCCGCCCTGCTCCGCCTCATTTGGCTGCCTTTTCTCCTCAGCCTGACCTCCTGCCTCTACCTGCGCACCACCAGCCAGAGCTTTGAAACCTCGGCTCCAGCGCCCGAGGTCGGCGGGGCCAAATTCCGGGCCGAATTCATCCCGCGAGGCTCCGAGGCCGGGGTGACCGTCAGCGCCATGGTCTTCGGAGGGGCGATGATCACCGAAAACGGACCCTACCAGCTCCGGCTGCATGCTTTTGGCAAAAAAGGCGAGCAGAGCTGGTTCCGCGTCACCCGCTTCGTGCTGACCGTGCCAGGTCGTCTGGAGGCTCCGATGGAAAAGCGGGCCTTCGAAGGTTCCGCTCCCTTTGAAAACCTCTCCGCCTCTGGCAGCACACGTGCCAGCCTGCTCTTCGGCACCAAGATTCACATCAACACCAAGGATCACCGCGACAAAGAAATCTTCGTCGAGGCCGATGTGGAGGTCATGCGCCACGGCAGACTCGTCCGTGGCACGATCCGCCTGCCGATGCAGCGCACGAAAGCCGCCCGTGGCCAGAGCTACTTCATCCCGAAGGAGATCGTGAAATCCTTTCGCCAAGAAACGCCCGCGAGCATTCCCTCCGCGCTGCCGCCGCCGCCAGAGGCTCCGTAAACTGAACGCTGGACAGTTCGCCACCGCTCGTCTCAAATGCGCCCGCTTTGCCTCCACGCGGGCAATTTTTCTCTCCCTAATCCAACAACCACACTCACATCCCATGGGCAAAATCCAATTCGGCTCCGAAGTCTATACCTGGTTCATGCAGGGCACCGGCAAGGGCTACGACAACAAACTCGACCACATGATCAAGGTCGCCTCCGAAGCGGGCTTCACCGGCATCGAGCCGATGGTGCTCGAAATCTCCGCCAGTGCCCTCGGCTGCTCGAAATACTGGCTCGGGCCGCAGATCGACCCCATCCTCATGAAGGACACGCTTCAAAAGTACAACATGAAGCTCTGCGGATTGGCCCTCGTCTGCGCCTGGGATGGTGAAACCGAAGCTCCGAACGAAAAAGAAGCCGCTGATTTTACCATCAATTACCTCAAGCACTTCCCCGGCGCCATGCTCGGCACCGTCACCCTGCCCTCCGGCCGCACGAACGACCTTCAAAAGCGCCGTCTGAACGTGGCCAAGAACGTCAACGCCGTCTCCCAGCGTGCCCACGATGCCGGTCTCGTCTGCTCCTACCATCCGAATTCCCCACCCGCCTCCCTCGTCCGCACACAGGAGGACTACGACGTGGTCCTCAGCAGCCTCGATCCAAAGGTCACCGGCTGGACGCCAGATGTGGGCCACATCATCCGCGGCGGCATGGATGTGATCGCCACACTCAACAAGTGGCAGCGCCTCGTGAACCACATCCATTACAAAGACTACTCCGGCAACGGAGCCGAGCCCTGGGCCCAGATGGGCACTGGCAAGCTCGACTTCCACAAGATCACCGAGTGGCTCGTGGCCCGCAATTACTCCGGCTGGATCATCTGCGAAGATGAAGCCCACGGTGCCGTCGATGACCCCGATGGCATCACCAAGCAAAACGGCGAATGGTGCAAATCCAACCTGTACCCGATCGCCGGCCTCGCCTAATCGCCGCGCCTCGTTTTGAAGCCGCCCTGTTCCTTCCGGGAGTGGGCGGCTTTTCATTTTCGGAAGAACGTCATCTGCCTGTAGCATTCCGGCGTGCGATGCGTTTAGCCTTCACGCATGCCCCGTATCGTCTGGCAAAATCTCAACCTCACCTGGCTGGCCGCCGGGGTGATGATTTTGGTGCTTGGGCTGCTCATCGTGGGTTACTGGCGCTCGCCGGTGCGTGGCTGGCGGCGGTTGGCGGCCCTGCTGTGTAAAACGGGGGCGCTCTTGCTGCTGGCGCTTTGCTTGCTCGATCCGCTGTGGACGAAGTCGATGCCGAAGAAGGGCGAAAACGAGGTCGTGGTGCTCGTCGATGCCAGCGCCTCGCTTGATCTGGCGGAGTCGGCAGGAGGCGAGACAAGGGCGGAGCAGGTTCAGGCAGCGTTGATCTCAGGAAACGGCGACGCGGCGTGGATTCGGGCATTGGGTGAAGATTTCCGGCTGCGGCTGATGACGGCAGGCTCGCAAACCGTGAGCGTGCCGCATTTTCGCGGGCTGAAATTCGATGGCACCCGCTCGGACTTCGCCCGCACGCTGATGACGCTGCGCTCCGGCGGCACGAACCTGGCCGCAGTCATCGTCGTGAGCGATGGCGATGCCACCGATGCCTCGGCATGGAAAGCGGAGGCCAAGGGTGCGCCCATTTTCACCGTACTAACAGGCGAGAAGGCTCCGAAGCCAGATCTGAGCATCGATGAAGCTACGGTGGCCACGAGTCCCTTCGAAGATGCGCCCGTGACCATCACCGCACGAGTCAGCGGCAGTGGCAAAGCCACGCTGCAAGTGCTCAGCGAAGATAAAAAGGCCGTGGCGACGGAAAAAGTGACGCTGAATGGCAATGCGGCGCAGACGGTGCGCCTCCGCGTGCCATTGGCAAAGCCGGGCGTGTCGTTTTACCGCCTCGAACTCAAGGGCGAAGACGCGAAGGAAGCCACACTGGCGAACAACACTCGTCTGCTGGCGGCGGATCGCGGCGCGGGGCCGTATCGCGTGCTGTATGTGACGGGCAGGCCGAACTGGGAGTATAAATTTCTGCGCCGGGCCATCGCGGGGGATGATGACATTCAAATGCCCGCTTTGGTGCGCATCGCGAAGCGGGAGCCGAAGTTTGAATGGCGCGGACGTGCCGGTGAGAGCGTCAATCCGCTGTTTCGCGGCTTTGGAGCCAAAGACGGCGAGGAGGCGCAGCGCTACGACCAGCCGGTGATCATTCGTTTGGGCACCAAGGATGCCAAAGAGCTCAGCGATGGCTTTCCAAAGGCCGCGGAGGACTTCTTCGCGGAATTCCGCGCCATCATTCTCGATGACATCGAGGCGCCATTCTTCACGCAGGAGCAGATGAACCTCATCGAGCGTTTCGTGAGCGAGCGCGGCGGAGCTTTGCTGATGCTCGGCGGCCAGGAAAGCTTCCAAGCGGGTGGTTACGACAACACGCCTATCGGCCGCATGCTACCGGTGTATCTCGATCAAGCTGCGAGCGGCCCGGCGATCGGCGATGCGAGGTTCAATCTCACGCGTGAAGGCTGGCTCGAATCGTGGATGCGGCTGCGCACGGACCGCGAGGAGGATGAGAAGCGCCTCTCGACGATGACGGCGTTTCAATCGGTGAATGCAGCCACGTCGATCAAACCGGGTGCAAGCATCCTGGCGACGGTTTCCGATGCGCAGACGAGTCACCCGGCCATCGCGGTGCAGCGTTTTGGCGAAGGTCGCGTGGGCAGCATGCTCATCGGCGATCTCTGGCGCTGGGGCCTGCATGATGAGGAGTCGCACAAGGATATGGACCGCCTGTGGCGTCAGCTCATGCGCTGGCTCGTCGTCGATGTGGCGGATGCGGTGAGCTTTGCCGCCGAGATCGATACGGCGGACCGCGAACGCGTGAAGCTGGCCGTGCGAGTAAAGGATCGCGCCTTCAAGGCGAATAGCGATGCCATCGTGAAGATCGAGGTCATGCAGCCGGACGGCACGAAGTCGCAGCTCTTCGCCGAGCCGAGCCTGAAGGAGCCGGGCCTGTTCGAGACGGAGTTTTTTGCCAGCAAGCCCGGCAACTACCGCGCCACCACGAGCGTCGAAGATGCCGAGAAACGCACGCCGCTGGGCACGAAACAGGTCGGCTGGACGCATGATCCGCTGGCGGTCGAGTTTGCGAAGCTGGAACCGAATCGCGACTGGATGAAACGCCTCGCCGAGGACACCGGCGGCAAGATGATCGCCCTCGAAGACATCGCGAAGCTACCTGAGATGCTCAAAAACATCCGTGTGCCCGTGGAAGTCACGCTCGCCACGCCGCTGTGGCACACCCCGTGGGTTTTCGCGGCCATTTTACTTCTCCTGCTCGGCGAGTGGGCACTGCGACGGAAAGGAGGCATGGCGTGATGTCTTGGCTTTCTCGTAGCAGCGGGCGTCAGCACGCCGGAAAACGGACGTTTTCCGCTACGGTGGGGGTTTTGCTCCTGCTCGTGAGTTCAGTGAGTGCCCGGAACCTCGATGTGCTCATCGTCCGTGGCGCAGATGGCGAGGAGGAGTTTGGGAAGAAGTTCACGACGCAGGTGGAAGCCTGGAAGGCTGCCTGCGCGAAGGGCGAGGTACCCTTCGAGGTGATCTCAGGCGCTGAAACGACAGCGAAACTCGAAAAACGTCTCTCCACCTCGAAAGCAGATCGCTCGTTGTGGCTCGTGCTGATCGGTCACGGCACGTTTGACGGTCGCGAGGCGATGTTTAATGCCGAGGGGCCGGACTTTGATGCCAGGCAGCTCGCCGGGTGGTTGGCACCGTTGAAGCAGGAAGTGCTCATCATTCACACCGCGTCGTCGAGCGGCGGGTTTGTGCGTCCGCTGAGTGGAAAAGGCCGCGTCGTCATCACCTCGACGAAAAGCCCTGATGAGGTCTTCTATGCGCGATTTGGCGAGTACTTCGCCGAAGCCATCGGCGGCTTGCCAGAGGCGGATCTCGATCAGGACAAGCAGGTTTCGCTCCTCGAAGCCTTCCGCCATGCCAGCAAGGCCGCAGCCACCTTTTACGAGAACGAAGAGCGTCTCGCCACCGAGCACGCCCTCCTCGAAGACAACGGCGATGGCGTGCCCACCCGTCGCGAAACCCTCGAAGCCCCCCCTGCCGATGCCAAACTCGACGGCGAGCGTGCCGCGCAACTTGTCCTCGTGCTCAGCGACGAGGAGAAGAAGCTCACCGACGAGCAGCGCATGAAGCGCGATGCGCTCGAAGGTCAGATCAAAAAGCTCCGCGAGAAGCAGGCCGCGCTCGGCGACGAGGCCTACTACGCGCAGCTCGAAAAACTGCTCCGCGAATTGGCCGCGGTTTACCAGTCGCAGCCATGACCGCCTCAGCCCATCTCTCACTCTCAAAGATCAGCGACGCCGAATATGGTCACATGGTGATTGCCTGGGCCGAGCCAGGAAGCACGATGAGGTGCAGGGGCTTCGTCCCTTTTCTGGATTCCATCCCCGAGGAGCATCGCTCGCCCGAACGCTGCCGTGAGTTTCTCTCAAAGCATGATGTGGACGGAGAGGTCGTGAATGATCTGGGCTTTCTGGACCGAATCGAAAGCGGCGATGACACTCTTTTGACCAGAAATTGGCCCCTCAATGAGGATCAGGCCGAAGTGCTGAGTGCGGACACCCGGCCAGGCGTTCAAGGCCGTTACAGCTTCAATCCCGATGACTTCCCAGGAGCGGATAACTGCGTGACCTGGTGTGTCAGGATGCTGAATAACGTCCTGGGCATGCTGCTCTCCAGTGGACAGAGAGGGCCACGGCATTGCTGAGATCGAAGCAGGCAGTTGAAACCCCTCGTCAGAAACCGGCCGTGGCTTCCAAATCGAACTTGGCGGTGAGGCCTCTTGCCAAATCCGCCTGATATTCGCCCCCGACCGGATTTCACGAAAAATGAATCCTGCGTCTAGTAACGTCACTGTATGGGACTCTCAGGTCTATGTCGGCGATTGCGGGGAAGGCTGCGTGCGCATGAAGACCTATCCGCTGGCCGCTGAAGCCTCCTGCTGAAAAATTTTCAGTTTGCGCAAAATTTCTGCGATTCGTCACACAGGTTGGCCCGCAGACTGCTCATCTAAGAATCCGGTTGAGGCGAGAGCTTCAAAACTTTCCGGGTTCGCTCGGAAGACAAAACAACGAGCTAGTGAGTCACTTCATGGTTGGGGACTCACTGGTCACCTAAAGGCCCGGTGGAATTTTGGTTGGGTTCCACCGGGCCGAGGTGTTTTTAGACGGGACAGTGGCTTGATGGAGTGATGGAATACGGGAGGGATGGAGTTATTGGCTTGTTCCAATTTTCCAACACTCCACTACTCCGAGACTCCATCCACCCTGCCCCGCCCGATGCCGCTGAATTTCATCCGTTTTAAACACGCCCGCTTCTCCGCCCGGTTTCCGGACACCTTCCGTTACTCGCGTTCGCACTACTGGATGGCCCCCGTGGAGGGCGAGCCCGGCCTGTGGCGTGTGGGCTTCACGAAATTCGCCACGCGCATGCTGGGCGAGTTGGTGGATTGCGAATGGAAACCTACCGAAGGCGGCCCAGTGGCTCCTGGCGACAACATCGGCTGGGTAGAAGGTTTCAAAGCGGCCTCGGATGTTTATTGCGTGATGAACGGTGCCTTCGCCGGAGGCAATCCCCTCCTCAAAAAAGATGCCTGCATCGTGCGCAGCGATCCCTACGAGCAGGGCTGGCTTTATTCCGTTCGCGGCGAGCCCGAGCCGGAGAGTCTCGACGTGCAGGGATACATCGACCTGCTCAGCGCCACCATCCACCGCATGGCCGAGGAAGGTCACGGCGAGGAGGGAACCTCTGAAGAATGATTCACCCCACCTACCCATGAGCCTGCCTGCCCACATCTGGATCAATGGAACGGTCTTTCCCACGGCGGAAGCCCGCATCTCACCCTTCGATCACGGTTTCCTCGTCGGGGATGGCGTATTCGAGACCTTGGTGGCGAGACATGGAAAACCCTTCACGGCTATCCGGCATTGGAAGCGGCTCGTGGCCTCGTGTGATGCGATGGGCATCGCCGCACCTCGCTTTGAGCTTTTCATCGCCGCCATCCAGGACGTGATGGATGCGAATGTCATGCGCGATGCCCGCATTCGAGTGACGGTGACGAGTGGCGATGGGCCGCTAGGCTCGGATCGCGGTCACGACACACCGACGATGACCGTGGTGGCCTCCGTGCTCAAACCTTGGCCGCCGACTGAAACCGCCGTGACGGTGCCGTGGACTCGAAATGAACGTGGTGCCCTCGCTGGTATCAAATCGACCTCTTACGGCGAAAACGCCCGCGCCTTGGCCGATGCCAAATCACGCGGCGCAGGCGAGGCGATCCTCGCGAACACGCGTGGCGAGCTTTGCGAAGGCACCGGCACGAATCTCTTCGTGGTGCATGACAACATGGTGAAGACGCCGCCGCTGGAGAGCGGCTGCCTCGCCGGTGTCACGCGTGCCCTCGTGATCGAAGCCTGCCAGCATGCGGGCATTTCCATTCGTGAAGAAAGGATGCCGCTTTCGATCCTCGAAAGCTGTCAGGAAGCCTTTTTGACCTCCAGCACACGCGATGTGCATCCGCTGACCGCCATCGACGGCCGCAGACTGCCCGGCGAATCCGCCGTGATGACCCAACGCGTGGCCCAGGCCTTCCGCGACTTCATCGCGGGCAAGGACGATCCATGAATCAGATCAGCTCCGGCATCGGTAGATGCGAATCGACGAGATATTGCGGTCTGCCGGCGTGGTCGGGGAGCGTGACCTTGGTCACATCAATGCCGAGCTGGCGATAAAGCGTGGCAAAGATCTCGCCAAAGGCCACGGGGCGGTCGGTGGGCTCGGCGGCGATTTTGTCGGTGGCACCGATGACCTGGCCGTGGCGCATGCCGCCGCAGGCAAGCAGGGCGCTGTTCACACGCGGCCAGTGATCGCGACCCGCTTTGGGATTGATGATGGGCGTGCGGCCAAATTCACCCCAGCAGATGACGGACACATCTTGATCCATGCCTCGCTCATGGAGATCGGTGATGAGCGCGGTGAGACCCGCATCGAGCAGCGGCAGATCCTCGCGGAGCTGGCCGAAGTTGTTGAAGTGATAGTCCCAGCGGCTGAAGGCGAGCGTGACGACTCTTGCGCCCGCTTCCACCAGTCGGCGAGCGGCGAGGAAGTGACTGGTGAGCCGTGGGCCGCCGTCATCGCGGTTGCGATTTTCACCTTTGCCATAGCGCTCCACGAGGCGCGGGTCCTCACGGCTCAAATCGAGGGCGTGAAGCAGTTTCGGACTCGTGAGCACATTGAGGGCCTGTTCGTGAAACACATCCACGCCTCGCATGAGGCCGCTGGCGTCGATATCGCGGCGCATGGAGTCAAAGCTGGCGAGAAGGGCCTTGCGGTCGTGCAGGCGATCGAGCGAGATGCCTTTCAATTCCATGTCACCGGTGCCCGCTTCGCGATTGGGCTGAAAGGGCGCATTGGCGATGCCGAGGAAGCCGGGGAGGCCATTATCCGCCCAGGGCATGTGGCCCATTTTTGGAGCCAGGCCCACGAAAGGAGGCATCGCCGGGGTGACGGAGCCTTGCAGCCGCGTGACGCAGGAACCCAGCGAAGGCCATCCACCGGGCGGCTGGCCTTTGGTGGGCCTGCCGGTCATGCACTGGAAGGCATCGTGACGGCCCTCCGAGTCCGCGATGGAGCGGATGAGCGTGCATTTATCCATCATCTTGGCCAGTCGCGGCAAATGCTCGCAGAGCTGGATGCCATCGACATTCGTTTTGATCGGCTTGAACTCGCCGCGCACCTCGCTGGGCGCATCCGGCTTCATGTCCCACATGTCCTGATGCGGCGGCCCGCCAGGGAGAAAGACCATGATGACGGCTTTCTGGCGGTTGGTGACTTTTTGCGCCGCCTCCGCACGCATGACATCGTTCAAGGAGAGACCACCCATGGCGAGGCCACCGATGCGAAGGAAATTGCGGCGCGAGACACCATCGCAGAAGCCGCCTTGAGGTCGAGAGAAGAGGGAAAGCATGCCAAACCTACGGCCCAAGTCTAGCGGCTCTTGCTGGGGAACTTGAGGGCTTGCCATTTGGAGCAAGACAGCCTAAAAAGGCGCGGAATTTTTCTTTCCCTACCCGCATGAGCACTCTCTCCACACCGCAACTGCCTGCCCAAGGCATCCTCGAACCCCTCGGCGATGAAGATCGCGACATCCTCAGCGGCTACGGCGAATTCCTGCCCGTGCAGCCCGGCCAGCATCTGATCGAGGAAGGCATGCAGCAGAGCAGCCTCTTCTTTGTCGTCTCTGGCAAATTCCACGCCACCGCCATGCGCGGTGGGCACAAGGTGCTCCTCGGCCCCGTGCAGAAGGGCGAAACCCTCGGCGAGATCAATCTCCTCGACCCCAATGTGGCCTCCGCCACCGTCACCGCCGTGGAATTCTCCCAGGTCTGGCGCATCGACGGCGGTAATCTCGAAGGCTACATCAATGAGTATCCCCGCTCAGCGGCTTGGCTCCTCATCGGCATCGGCCGCACCATCGCTCACCGCCTCCGCACGGTGAACGAGAAGATCGCCTCCTTCTACAGCGCTTAACCCACCGCCGCCGCTTATTGCATGGATGGCCTACTGCCATTTCCCGCGCACGACTGGGCTACGGCTGTGCAAATTTTCTTCCTGCTCGCCATCGGGCATGCGTTGATGGATTACCCGTTGCAGGGCGAGTTCCTCGCACAGTGCAAAAACCGCCAGTCCCTCATCCGGCGTGCCGATCCCGCCCGCCCGCCGAGCATCTGGGTCATTTGTATGACCTCCCATTGCCTGCTGCACGCTGCGGCCGTCTGGCTCATCACCGGCTGTGTGGTCCTCGCCGGCATCGAGTTCGTGCTGCACTTCATCATCGACGTAGCGAAGTGCGAAGGATACACATCCTTCAATCAGGACCAGCTCCTTCATTTCGGCTGCAAAGTGGGCTATGTGGCTGTGGCGGCGTGCTTTTGACCGGTCCGATCCGTCCGATCAGACTGATCTTTGAAGAAACCGCGAATCCAAATGCAACGCACCGCCATACTGAACGTCGTCGGCCTCACCAGCAGGCTCATCGGCGAGCACACGCCCGCCATTCGGGCCTTTCTGGAGCGGAACCGCATCGCCACCATCGAGCCAGTGGTGCCCGCCGTGACCTGCACGGCTCAGGCCACCTATCTCACCGGCAAAATGCCGCGAGACCACGGCGCGGTCGCCAATGGCTGGTATGACCGCGAATACGCCGAGCACCGCTTCTGGAAGCAGCCCGAGCAGCTTATGCATGGCGAAAAGCTCTGGGAGTCTCTCCGCCGCATCGAGCCGGAGTTCACCTGCGCCAAGCTCTTCTGGTGGTACAACATGCATTCCACCGCGGACATCGCCATTACCCCGCGACCGCTCTATCCAGCGGATGGGCGAAAGGTCTTCGATATCCACACACAACCGATGCCGCTGCGTGAGCGCATCAAGAAAGACCTCGGCCCCTTCCCTTTCCGCAGCTTCTGGGGCCCCGGCAGCGACATCAAATCCTCCATCTGGATCGCCGAGAGCGCCAAATGGATCGAAGAAAAGCACTGGCCCAGCCTCAGCCTTGTTTACCTGCCGCATCTCGATTACAATCTGCAACGCGTGGGCCTCGACATGGACAAGATCCGTTTCGATCTCCGGCAGATCGACAACGTCGTCGGTGACCTCATCCGCTTTTACGAGAAGCGAAACATCAAGGTCGTGCTGCTCTCCGAGTATGGCATCACGAGCGTTGAGCAGCCCGTGCATCTCAACCGCGTCTTCCGCGAAAAAGGCTGGCTCTCCATCAAAGACGAGCTCGGCCTCGAAACCCTCGATCTCGGCGGCTCGAAGGCCTTTGCCATCGCCGATCACCAGCTCGCCCACGTTTATGTGAACGATCCTGACCTCCTGCCACAGGTCAAAGCCGCTCTCGAAACCACCCCAGGCGTCGCCCAGGTGCTCGGCAAGATGGAAAAGCATCTCGCCGGCCTCAATCACCCACGCAGCGGCGATCTCATCGCCATCGCCGATGCGAAAAGCTGGTTCACCTACTACTACTGGATGGACGACGCCAAGGCACCCGACTTCGGCCGCTGCGTGGACATCCATCGAAAGTGCGGCTACGACCCCGCCGAGCTCTTCATTGATCCCACGATCAAATATCCCAAGCTCAAGATCGCCTGGAAGCTCCTGCAAAAGTCCCTCCGCCTCCGCATGCTCATGGATGTGATCCCGATTGATGCCACGCTCGTCAAAGGCAGCCACGGCCGCATTCCCGAGGACTTGGGAGACTGGCCCGTGCTCATCGGGGATTTCGATGCCTTCCCCAAATCCGGCACCATCGCCGCCCACGAGGTCTGCTCCCACCTCCACCGCATCTGCTCACGCGGTCAGGGCTATGGCAGCGTCGGGCTGTGAGCGACCGATGAACTTTGGTATTGCTCTTTGGAAGATTTGCTGAGAGCATCCACTCCATTCAACGTTCATCTGCCATGAAAATCCCGTCCATGCTTATGTCGGTGGTCGTCGCGGGCCTCACAGCCCTGCCTCTGACCATGTCCTGCCGTGCTGAAGAAGCGAAGCCCCCTTTTTCGAAAGGCACGAGGATCGAGGTGATGATAGGTCGCCCCACCAAGACCAAGGGCGGAGACTTTGACGACAAGACGCAAACGCTCAACCCGCGGGTCAAGATGACGAACATCGATAACAAGCAGGGCTACCTCGACTACAAGACGACGTTTATGCTTCTCGGCCAGAGCATCGTGGACGGCAAGATCATCAAGGTGCTACACCGCGAAGAAATCCCCACCAGCATCCTGCCGCGCCAGGTGCTCGATCATCCCATGGCCTCCGTTACCACGATGTATGACACGGACGGATCCAAATTTGGCTTCAAGTATGACGGCTGGATCGTGCAGATCGCCGACTCGAAAGGCGAGATCGTGCATACCAAATCCAGCGCCCCGAGTTTCGAAAAAGCTCCCAAGGAGGTCCAGGCCATGCAGGCAGAGCAGTGCTACAACAAGCAGCTCAAAGCCGTGCCCGAACCCCGCCTCAGCCGTTAACTACCGATACAAACCAGCCAAACGACCATGAAAACGCCTGCTCTTCTACACCGTGCATTGACCGGCCTCGTTCTGGCCATCACCATCACAACAACTGCCCTCGCCGAAGAGGCGAAAATTCCCTTCGCCAAAGGCGTGAAGCCCGAGGTGCAGATCGCCCGGCCTTCCCGCGTGAAAGGCGGGGACTTCGACGACAAGACCGTCGTGGTCACTCCGAAGATCAAGCTTACCAACACCACCACCCAGCAGGCCTACATGGGCTATAAGGCGGTTTACTTTCTCATCTTCGAAAGCGCCGCCCAGAGGGGCATTTATAAAGTCGTGCAGAAACATGACTTCGACATCACCCTGCCACCCAGGCAGGTCATGGAAAGTGAAGGGGCCGCTGTCACCTCCCAGTATGACACCACGGGAGCGGCATTCGGATACAAATACGACGGCTGGGTCCTCCAAGTCACCGATCCCAAGGGGGAAATCATCCTGACCAAATCGACCTCTCCCACGCTGGAGAAGAAAGCAGCAGAGCTGACGAAGATTCTCCAAGTCGAGCAATGCTACGACCGCCAGTGGAAGCCCACCCCAGAACCTCGCTTCTGATCTACCCTGTTTCCCGTTTGCACGCCGCCGATGCCTCGCCAGAGCCATCGGCGGCTTTGTTTGTGCCCCCTGCCCTTCATGACTCTTTCCAATCCTTGGTTCCTCGCCGCCCTGCTCGCCATCCTTGGCGTGTTCCACCTCGATCTCATTGCCACGCTGCTGAATCTCTCGCGTTACAGCCTGCCGCTGCCAGAGCGGCTCAAAGGCGTCTTTGATGAAGAGACCGTCAAAAAGGGCGCTGAGTATGCGGGAAGGTCCGCACGCGTCGATTTGATTCGCGATGCCTTCTTTCTCGCGCTGCTCATCGCCGTGTGGTGGAGCGGCGGCTTCGCCTGGATCGACACCGAGCTCGCCGAGCAAGGCTGGAGCACGCTTTGGACAAACGTCGCCGCACTCGGCGGCGTCGTGCTGGTGAAATCACTGCTCTCCCTGCCTTTCGAGGCCTGGGATACCTTCGGCGTCGAAGCTGAATTCGGCTTCAACCGCACCACGCCGGGCACGTTCATCATGGATCGAGTCAAAGGCATGCTCCTCACGCTCCTGCTCGGCGTGCCTCTGCTGGCTCTCATCCTTTGGTTCTTCCAAACACAACCTCTCGCCGCGCTTTGGGCCTGGCTTTGCGTCTCTGGCTTTAGCCTGCTGATGGCCTGGCTGGCTCCACGACTGCTCATGCCGATGTTCATGAAGTTCACCCCGCTCGGTGAAGGCACGCTGCGCACCGCCATCCTCGGCCTCGCGGAACGTTTAAAGTTCCCCGTGGCCGATGTGTCCGTCGTGGATGGCTCCCGCCGCTCCTCGAAGGCGAATGCCTTCTTCGCCGGCTTTGGCAAAACCAAGCGCATCGCCCTTTTCGATACTTTGATCGATAAACACAACGAAGAAGAACTCCTCGCCGTGCTGGCCCATGAGATCGGCCATGGCAAACTTCGCCATGTGCCCGTGCAGATCGCCATCGGACTCGCCGAATCCGCCCTCATGTTCTGGCTGCTGCACCTCGCCTTGAAATCCCCGGCCTTCTTTGCCGCCTTTGGCGTTCAAGGCCAGCCCATCGGCCTCGGACTGCTCTTCTTCAGCCTGCTCTACCAACCTCTCGGCATGCTCCTCGGCCTCGTCTCCAGCACCATGAGCCGCAAACACGAATTTGAAGCCGATGCCTTTGCCGCCCAAGCTTGCACCGCCGCCCCGCTGATGACCGCTTTGAAAAAACTCTCCACCGAGAACCTCGCCCATCCGCAGCCACACCCACTCACCGTGGCCCTCCACTACTCGCATCCGCCTCTCGGCCAGCGTCTCGCGGCCTTGGAAGCCATTTGATCCAGCTCACCGTTTCTTTCGTGGAATGCTCACATCCACCTGCATGCCCACATAGAGCTGTGGGGCTTCTTTGCCAGATGGCAGGACGATCTCGTAAATCACCTGGAGCACCCGCGTATCCACCCGCTCCGTACTGGCTCCGGTGAGGGAGACCTTCGGGATCACATAAGGCTCCACGCGGATGAATTTCGCCTCAAATTTCTGCGCCGAGTCGCCCTTCAGCGAAACCTGCGCGGTGCCGCCCAATTGCACGCTGACGGCGTTTTG
Source organism: Verrucomicrobiaceae bacterium (assembly GCA_040381795.1). GTDB lineage: Bacteria > Verrucomicrobiota > Verrucomicrobiia > Verrucomicrobiales > Verrucomicrobiaceae > Prosthecobacter. The sequence continues at coordinate 15,884 of JBEIGR010000016.1, forward strand.
CTCGTCCACATCCGCCCGCACCCGCAGCGCCGCGATGTCGCCGAGAACCAAGGCAGGCTGGCGGTTCTGCGGAGAGGCATATTCACCAGCGCGGGTGTTCACCTGAAGGATCGTGCCATCTCGCGGCGCCATCACCGTGAGCCGCTGCACGAGCCGTTCGGTCTGCTCCACCTCTGCCTTCGCCGAGGTGAGCTGCGCCTCAGCAGCCATCATCTGCGCCTTTGAAACGAGCACATCATTGCTGCGATTTCGCAGATCATCCTGGCTGATCGCCCGCTGGTCGGGCACCGATTTGAGGCGGTCCAGCATATCCTGCACCTTCGCGAGCTGCGCCTGCGCCACGGTTAAATTCGCCGCGGCGACTGCCACAGCGGCCTTTTGCCCCAGCAGCGAGGCTTGCAATTCGCGATCATCCAGCCGCAGCAAAGCATCGCCTTTCTTCACCCCCTGATTCACCACCACTTTCACCTCCTGGACCAGTCCCGGCCCAGGCACGCCGATGGCCACATTTTCATCGCGGGCTTCGAGAATGCCCGTCGCGCCGATGTCCGTCTCGGAATGCTTCTCCGGCGGCTTTACAGGCGGCGGCGGAATTTTGACCTCCTGCCCGTGGAGGGTCTTCATCACCTGCCCCATCATGAACACACCCGCGATCGCGAGCGCAAAGGTCAGGTAGCGGAGAATGCGGGAAAAGAAGGTCATGGGCTTGGCGGCGGAGTAGAGCGTGTGAATGGCCTTCCGGCAAACAATCGCTCCAGACTACGCCAGCAAAGCCCAAATCGCCTCATGCACCGCCTCCGGTGAGGCGCCTGCATCCACCACCTTGATTCGCTGCGGCTCCGCCTCCGCGAGCTGGAGGTAACCTTGGCGGACTTTCTCAAAGAACTCCGGTGGCTGGCTCTCCATGCGGTCGAGCTCGCGACCCGTGGCGTGAATGCGTTTCCAAGCAGTCGACGTATCGAGATCCAGCAGGATCGTGAGCTGCGGCAGCGTGCCGCCAATGGCGAAACGGTTGATGGCATTCACACTCTCCAGCGGCAGCCCACGGGCATGCCCCTGATACACCGTCGTCGAATCCAAAAAGCGGTCGAGGATCACAAAGACCCCGCTTTCGATCAGCGGCCTGATTTTCTCCCGCACGATCTGCGCCCGACTGGCCGCGAAAAGCATCAACTCCGTCTCCATCGTCATGGCGTGACCTTCCTTCGCATGCTGGAGCAGATGCCTGATGCTCTCACCGATCTCCGTGCCGCCCGGCTCGCGAAGCACGACGACCTCGCGACCACGCCTTTCGAGTCGCTCCTTTAAAAGACGTATCTGCGTGGACTTGCCGCAGCCTTCAGAGCCTTCAAACGAGAGCAAAAAACCGGGGAGAGTGGGAGCGGGCACGAGCGGTGAGGACAAAGTTGAGCACCGTCGATAACCAGACGCGCCGTGCAAGCCAAGAGGAATTTATCACCCTTCACATCATCACCAGTAGCGCCTCACGAATCTGCGCCTGCCATTTCGAGAGATAGGCCAGCGTAGCCTGAGCGACCTGGAGCAGCTCAAGCTCCTCCGGCAGGTCGGAGAGAATCACTTCGCGTTTGGCCTCGATTTCGGTTCCCAGCGCCTCCAGCGCCTCCCGCAGGCTCATTTCCTCATTCGCGAGCAGAGCCTTCGCGAGAGCGGAGGATGCCTGCTGCTTCTTTTTGGCCAAAGCAGCCGCCTTTTGCAGCAGCGGGCCGATTTGGGAGAAGAGCGACATCATCTCCGCCGAGATCGGAATCGTGCGCCAGGGCACTTCATGGATATCGAGCAGATGTTTCAGCCGCTTTTCCGGTGCGAGGAGCGTCTCGTAGGCGGCATTGATCTCCGCCGCATCGGCCGCGCTGCCCCCTGGCTGGTCAGGATGCGCCGCACGGCTCCGTTCATGCCAGGCGGCCTGGAGCAGGGATTCATCGAGTGTGGCGGAGCGGGGCAGCCCCAGCAGGGCAAAGCAATCGGTCATGCGCTTTGACTAAAGGGCATCCCCGGTGCCGCAAGCCGTGAATTTTTCCTGCAATCTACGCCGCGCCTCATCGTTTCAGGTCGCGACCCTCACCCCAAAAACGCCCCCCTTTATGAGCACCGACCTCTCCCGTCGCCACTTCGTCACCACAGCCGCGAGCACCTTCCTCGGCGTCACCGCCTCCCGCGTGATCGCCGCCCCTGGCCTGGGCACCTCCCCCCTGAAGCAGGCCGCCACCGCCCGCAATGTGATCTACCTTTACATGACCGGCGGCATGTCCCACCTCGACACCTGGGACCCCAAACCGGACAACAAAGACGTGATGGGCCTCACCAAGACCATCAGCACCAACGTCGATGGCATCCGCCTCAGCGAAAACCTCCCGCTCATGGCCCGCCAAGCGGATAAGATCGCCATCCTTCGCGGGATGAACTCCACTCAGGGTGCCCACGAGCAGGGACAGTATTATCAGCGCACCAGCTACACCATGCGCAGCAGCATCAAGCACCCCAGCATGGGTGCCTGGCTCGAAAAATTCCAAGGCCGCGGCAATCCCACCCTGCCCGGCTCCGTCATGATCGGCAATGACAGCCGCCACCCCGGCGCGGGCTTCTTTGAGGCCAAATTCGCCCCTCTCATGATCAATGATCCCGAGACCGGCATCGCCAATGTGCGCACCAATTCCTGGTTCTCCGAAGGCCGCATGCTCGACCGCCTCCAAGTGGCCAAGCAGCTCGACGCCAAATTCGCCGCCACCTACAACGTCAAAAACGTCCGCGCCTACAGCGACATGTATGACGACGCCATCAAAATGATGAAGAGCGAAGAGCTGAAGGCCTTCGACCTCGACGCTGAGGACAACAAACTCCGCGAAAAGTATGGCCGCGACCGCTTCGGTCAGGGCTGCCTCCTTGCCCGCCGCCTCATCGAGCATGGCGTGCGTCATGTGGAGGTCACCTTTGGCTCCTGGGACACGCACAATGCGAACTTCACCCGCGTGCCCGAGCTCGCCGATGAGCTCGATGCCGCGCTCAGCACCCTGCTTCAAGATCTCGAATCCCGCGGCCTGCTCGAAGAAACGCTCGTCGTGCTCGCCACCGAGTTTGGTCGCACCCCCGAGATCAATGCCAACGACGGCCGTGATCATCACGCCCCCGGCTTTAGCTGCGTCCTCGCCGGCGGCGGCGTGCGTGGCGGTCAGGTGTGGGGAGCCACCGATGCCAACGGCCACAAAGTCGCCGATGGAGCCGTCAGCGTGCCTGATTTCAACGCCACCATCGCCTATGCCCTCGGCCTGCCGATGGACACCGTCCTCTACAGCCCCTCGAAGCGTCCCTTCACCGTCGTGGACAAGGGCAAGCCCGTGACGCAGATCTTCGGCTGATCCCAAAAACCTCATCCTCAAAGCGGCAGGCCCCAAAAGCCTGCCGCTTTTGTTTGGCCTCACGCCAGTTTGTTCTCTTCAGCGCCGTTCCACCATCATGAAACTGCCCTCCATCGTCGCTTCCATCCTTTTTATCCTTTTTGTCTCTTTCGCACGTCCTGCCGAAATCACCGCCGAAACATCCGGCTCCGTCGTCCGCTTTGCGATCAGCGGCAAAACCATCTGCGACTACCAAATGCAGCCCGGAGAGCTTCCCGAAGGTGTGGCCGCGTCTTTTTCTCACGGTGCCCATTTGCATCCGATCTACTCGCCAAGTGGCAAGCTCGTCACCGGCAATCACCAGCCCGATCATCCGTGGCAACGAGGCGTGTGGATCGGCTGGACGAAGACGGAGTTTGGCGATTCGCATCCTGATTTCTGGAACATGGGCAAGGATGGCAAGATCGCCGCCGAAGTGCGCTTCGATAAACTCGTTCAACTCACGAAAAGCGGTTTCATCAGCCAGCATGTGTTTCTCGATCACAGTCACACGCCCGATGAAAAAGTGTTGAATGAGACCTGGGAGGTCGCGGTGTCGCAAAAGACGCTCGATGGCACGCTTGCGAACGTCATCGACCTCACGAGCACGCAGACCTGCGCGGGCGAAAAGCCGCTCAAACTACCCAAATACCACTACGGTGGTCTCGGCGTGCGCGGCAGCGAGCAATGGAACACCGTCGATGCTGTGACCATGCTAACCAGCGAAGGCCACGATCGCAAAGCGGGCGACAACAGCAAGGCCAAATGGGTCCACCTCGGCGGCGAAGTCGATGGCGCGCCCACCGGCATCGCCGTGCTGATTCATCCGTCGAATTTCCGCTTCCCGCAGCCGCTACGTTTGAATCCCAAGAACCCGCAGCTCTGCGTGGCCCCTTCGCAGGATGGTGATTGGTCCATCGAACCCGGGAAGCCGTATGTGTCCAAATACCGCCTCCTCGTTTTCGATGGCAAACCGGACGCGAAATGGATTGAAGCACAATGGCAGAGCTACTCGCAGAATCCCTGACGGTCATCCCGTCTGCGATTGATCCATCCCGTCACAAAACTCGCGAAACGCTCGCACCTCTTCATCCGTCGCCACCCCGGCCACGATGTGACCAGCGAGACTGCGGATGATGTAGGCCTCTTCGGCGGGTAGGGCGAGGTTTTTGATCACCAGAGCGATGATCGAGGCGAAGGTATTGCCGTTGTAAAAGCAAAAGGGAGCCTTGCGGTGGCATCGTCGGCAC
>JBEIGR010000017.1:0-20504 GCA_040381795.1 Verrucomicrobiaceae bacterium
CCCGTGAAGTGCAGGTTGATCGACTGCGCCGGCTGCACGGTGCTTTTGCCACCGCCCGTCGCGCCGCCTTTGCGACCAAACACAGGTCCCATCGAAGGCTGACGCAGTGCGAGCGCCACGCTCTGGCCGATCTTCTTCAAACCCTGTGAGAGACCGATGGAGACGGTCGTCTTGCCCTCGCCCGCAGGTGTCGGCGTGATGGCAGAGACGAGGATGAGCTTGCCCTTCTTCTGGCCGCTCTTGAGCGCATCGAGACTGATCTTTGCCTTGTCGCGACCGTAAAAGCTGAGGTGATCCGGCGAGATGCCGAGAGAGTTGGCGACGGAGGCGATGTCTGAGGTCATGGGTGAGAGTGCGCCCATGATGGCAAGGAGGCACGCGAAGCAAACGAGTTTTCGTTCACGAGGCTTGAGTTGCGCCACGGCCTCATGGTATCTCGGATGGTCACCATGAAAATCAGCCCGCTCCTCTGCTTCCTACTCCTCATCTCCGCCTCACATGCTGCGGTGAAGCTTCCCTCCATCTTTACCGACCATATGGTGCTCCAGCGGGACAAGGCGGTGCCGGTGTGGGGGAAGGCCACGCCGGGTGAGGAGGTCACCGTCGAGTTCGCAGGGCAAAAGAAGACCACCAAAGCCGATGCGGGCGGCAAATGGATGGTGAAGCTCGATCCCATGCCCGCGAATGCGGAGCCTCAGGTGCTCAAGGCGGGCAACGTGAGCGTGCAGGACGTGCTCATCGGCGAAGTGTGGCTCGCCTCCGGCCAGTCGAACATGGAGTGGGAAATGCAGATGAAGCCCGACTCGAAGGCCGACATCCCGAACACCACGCATCCGAACCTCCGCCTCATCGAGGTGCCGAAGACGACCGCGCTCACGCCGCAGGACGATGTGCCCGCGAAATGGGAACGCAGCGCACCGGAGAGCGCGGCCTCGTTTTCCGCCATCGGTTACTACTTCGGACTGCGACTGCACGAGGAGCTCAAAGTGCCCGTCGGCATCGTTTTGAGCGCCTGGGGCGGAACACGCATCGAGCCGTGGACGAGCATCGAGGGCTTTGATGCCGTGCCGGAGCTGAAAAACTTCGTCGCCGATGTGCGCTCGAAACTTCCCGGCAGCGACGCGTATCGCACCGCGCATGAAAAGCACCTCGCCGCCGTCACGCAGTGGCAGCAGGCCGTGAAGACCGCCTTGGAGAAAAAACAGCCCGTGCCCGCCATCCCCGGCCAGCCTGCCACGCTCGACGCCGGCGCTGGCACGCCCACCGCGCTCTACAATGCCATGATCCATCCGCTCGTGCCCTTCGCCATGCGCGGCGCTATCTGGTATCAGGGCGAGTCGAACCACAACGAAGGCTTCGTTTACACCGACAAGAAAAAGGCCCTGCTCGCCTCATGGCGCAGTGTGTTTCAGCAGCCTGAGCTGCCCTTCTACTTCGTGCAGATCGCCCCCTTCCAATACGGCACCGAGGAGCCGGAGATCCTCGCCCAGTTCTGGCAGGCTCAAACCAAATGCCTCGACATCCCACACACTGGCATGGCCGTCATTACTGACATCGGCGAGGTCCCAGACATCCATCCCGCGAAGAAAAAAGAAGGCGCCCGCCGTCTCTCGCTCTGGGCCATGTCAAAGACCTACGGCAAGACTGACATCGACCCCAGCGGCCCGCTTTACGCCAGCCATGCCATCGAAGGTGCCGCCATCCGCGTGAAATTCGCCCACGCCGCCAGCGGACTCGCCTCACGCGATGGCAAAGCGCTCACGCATTTCGAAATCGCTGGCCGCGACGGCCTCTTCCAGCCCGCCGAGGCTCAAATCGACGGCGACAGCGTCGTTTTGACCTCCACCAAGGTCCCGCAGCCGCGTCGTGCGCGATTCGCCTGGAGCAAGCTCGCCATCCCGAACCTCATGGACAAAGACGGCCTGCCCGCCACCGCCTTCCACACCCACTGGCCCGTCGATCCCGACCTCGGCGACAATTTTGCCAAAGGCTGCACCTGGACCAGCAGCGACAAAAACACCTACGGCTGGGACACCGGCCTCACCGACGGCTCCTGGGCCTCCTTCGCACCGAACTGCTACGCCACCAGCAACACGGAAAAATTCCCGAAACACGTCACCATCGACCTCAAGCAGCCGCGCACGCTGAATCTCATCCTCGTCGGTGCCCCCGAGATCGGCTCCACGAAAACCGTCGCCATCTCCGTCAGCACCGATGGCCAAACCTTCCGCGAAGTCGGCAAACACGTCTTCCTCCTCGCCAAAGCCACCCGCGCCTCGATTTCCTTCCCCGACACCGAGACCAAATACATCCGCCTCACCTACCTCGACCACCACGCGCAGCTCGCCGGCAATTTCCCCAACACCTTTGCCTTCACCAGCGAGGTGGAGGCGTATCGCGTGAAGTAATAAACGTTGCTGGAAATGATTGGCACCGCGTTTTAGATTCCTCCCATGAAGCCCTTTGAAGAAATCGTCCAATTCATCGCAGATACCGCCGGAGCGGAGAGGCTAGGGGCCTTTCGTCCGTCGATTGCGGCCGAAAAACGTGTGGCTGAGCTTCTGGCGAAGCAGCAGGCGGAAACGCTTCGCCCCAAGGAGCGTGAGGAACTCCAGATGTTTGTGCAACTCGACCACGTGATGAGCCTCGCCAAAGCCCGTGCTCGTATTCGTCGCCGTCCCCGCGTTTTGGCTGCCGCATGACAGATGGGATTCCAGCGAGCCTGCGCCGTCTCGTTGTCGAGAGGGCTTCGGGCCTCTGCGAATACTGCCTGATCCATCAAGACGACGCTCAATTCACCTTTCATGTGGATCACGTCATCAGCCGGAAGCATCGCGGCACCACCACGGCTGCGAACCTCGCCCTAGCCTGCTTGCGCTGCAATGTCGCCAAGGGAACCGACGTAGGAGCGTTCATCAGCCGCCCCCGCCGCCTCGTCCGCTTCTACCATCCGCGACAGGACCGGTGGACCGATCACTTCCGGCTGAACGGCGTCCGCATCGTGCCGCTGACCAACATAGGCGAGGCCACCGTCCAATTGTTCGATCTCAACGGGAGCGATCGCCTGCTGCTCCGACGTGCGCTCGCACGAGCCGGACGTTATCCTTCCTTGGAGGCATTGGGCTATCTGCGTGACAAATGAATCTCTCCTCCACACCGGCTCCACCAAAACCGTCGCCATCTCCGTCAGCACCGATGGCCAAACCTTCCGCGAAGTCGGCAAACACGTCTTCCCCCGTCGCCAAAGCCACCCGCGCCTCGATTTCCTTCCCCGACACCGAGGCGAAATACATCCGCCTCACCTACCTAGACCACCACGCGCAGCTCGCCGGCAATTTTCCAAACACCTTCGCCTTCACCAGCGAGGTGGAGGCGTATCGGGTCAGGTGAGGCGTGACTTCTTTTCAGCATGGCTGACTCAAACTGGCATCGAGTCGGTCACTTGCACGACTCTCCACGCTCAATCCAATTAGCCATGACCGAGAAATCCTCAGAGCAAAACACAACAGCCGCAATCGAGTCTCTCACTTGGTCTGAGATCAAAGATTGGACCACAGCAAACTACGATCTGGGCTACGATGTTCATGTGAAGTATCAGCCCGGATTCGTCATGGACCATCAAATCGGCAGTTCTTTTTATGCCGAAGGAAAGCCCTATTCAATCTGGCTCAACTACTGGGTTATCGGTCACAACCTTTTTATTTGGAGCAAGCGACCAGGAAAAGAATTTGAAGACTTACACAGCAAGCAGGTGATTGACTTGAGAAAGCTTGATCTGATGACGCAGCCAATAATTACTCGAAAACAGTTGGGCATCTTTTTTACTTCAGAGCGTCCTGTTTACGCCGGTGAACAATTCTACTTTTCGTCCAACGATCCAACCATGACACCCTACCTGAAAGCGTTTGTTTTGAAGTTCCCAGAGTCGGAAGATGTTTATCAGTGGGAAGATGCAGTGAAGTTTTCCGCATCAGTGAAACGAAGAGTTCACAAGCTTCGAGAGCCAGTTCAACCCTCAAATTAAGAGATTCTTCAGGTAACGCATTCTGTAGCTTGAGAAGCACCCGATGGCTGACATCAAACCAATTTCAATTCCACTCGCTGAGGCTCAGCGTTTAGCCGACTTAACAAGCATACGAACAGATTTCTGGCGCTGTCGGGACATGTGCGAACAGATAGCTGAAGCATTACGGTCCATGACGCTTGGACCTGTTCTGCTGGATGGATTGGCTACTGCAATACCAATTGTGTATGCACGCCCTTTCATTGGTGGAGTTCGCTGTCGGATAGAACGTTTTGTTGAAAGCCTCCAACTTGAGGAAGTCGCACTTCATCAGAGTATATTGCATACGAGGTCGAAGTTCACGGCTCATTCAGTTAACCGCATGGAGAACCACCAAGTCTATGTTTGGCTGAATCCAGAGTCTAGAGGAGGGAGGCGCATAAATGAAGTCAACATCGCCCAGAGCCGCTTAATGACTCTGTCACATGATGATTATCTTCAGATTTCTTCAATTTGCTCAAAAGCTGTACTTTGGATAGAGGCAGAGATGGCTAAAGAATCAGCCCGCTTACCGGCTATCATTCTTCAAAAGTATACGTTGGAGTCTTTGTATGAAATGGAACTGGATTCGCTCGTGCCGTCAGACGGGCTAGACCGCGCTCACATAGGAAGGTCACGAAGTGGGTCCTAGAGGCATGCAGAGGACAGACAAATCGAATCAAATTGTATAGTGAACACCTTTCTCATCACCCCCACGCCTACACCTGCGCCGGATGACCCCGGACGACGTTCCGGCGCTGTTGCGCGTTTTCGGGGGCGCGGAGGTCATGCGGTTTTATCCGGCGCCGTTTGATGAGGTGCGGATGCAGCGCTGGGTGGCTTGGAATCAGCAGCATTATCCCGAACACGGTCATGGGCTCTGGACGGTGATCCTGCGTGCCACGGGCGAATGCATCGGCGACTGCGGGCTGGTACCTCAGCAGGTGGACGGCGTGGTGGAGGCTTGCTTCACGGAACCCGAGCCGACAGGCATGAGAATGGGGGCAGAAGAATTCAGAGATCTGGATTCGTTCACGCCTTCTTCGCCCGAAACCGCTTAAAAAGCGGCGCCAGCACGTGTTTCACCAGCGGATCAACGATCGCGCCGACAATCACGCCCAGCACCGCCGCGATGCCCGCCTGGCCGAGCCACGCGAGCAGGCCATGCAGCGACGGCAGCAGCCCGGCGAAGGCTTCCGCGGCATGATGCACCGCTTTCTCCGGCCCATGCACACCCATCTCATGCAAACCATGCACGAGGATGCCACCGCCGACCCACAGCATGGCGATCATGCCGACAAAGCTGAGCACCTTCAAAAACACCGGCATCCCTGTCACGATGGCGCGTCCGAGCACGCGCACCGACCCCGCGCCGGAGCGTGCGAGCGCGACGCCGGCGTCATCCGCCTTCACGATCAACGCGACGGCTCCGTACACCAGCAGCGTCATGCCCAGACCGACCACCGCGAGCACAAAAGCCTGCATCCACAGCAGCGAAGTGGACACCGCCGCGAGTGTGATGGCCATGATCTCCGCGGAGAGGATGAAATCCGTGCGAATGGCGCTCGAAACGCGTTCCTGCTCCAATTCGGCGGCCGTGGTGGCCGTCGAGGCATCGCCTTGATCCTCGTGGTGGGGACGGACGAGGTGCAGCACCTTGTGATAGCCCTCCAGGCACAAAAACGCCCCGCCAGCCATCAGCAGCGGCGTGATGACCCACGGCGCGACCAAGCTGAGCCCAAGCGCTCCCGGCAGCAGGATCAGCATCTTGTTCTTGAGCGAGCCCTTGGCGATTTTCGCGATGATGGGCACTTCGCGATCTGCGCTCAAACCGACCACATACCGCGGCGTGACGGCCGCATCGTCGATCACGATGCCCGCAGCCTTGCCACCGGCCTTGGCCGCCATGGCACTGGCATCATCGAGCGAGGTGGCGGCCACTTTGGCCAGCGCGGCGATGTCATCGAGCAAAGCGATGAGTCCGGAGCTCATGAGAGGCCTCCTTGGCGGCAAAGAATGAAACGAAATGTCATGCGGGGTGGCTAGGCATGCGTGCAGAGCCGCCGCAGGTCAACTCAGCCATCGGCTGATTCGCGAAGCAGGGCTTTGATCGTGAATACCAGGGCGGGTCTCAGGCACCGATGGCGAGCCAGTTGAACTCCACGGCGAAGACACGCGTGGCGGCCCAGGTGGAGATCACGGCCTGGAAGCCCTCGGCGGTGATGTTCTCGGCCTTCAGGGTGATGCGGGCGCTGTCCCGCTGATCGAGGTCAAAGCCGGTGAGGCCGAGCTGCACCACGGGGATGGAGGCAAAGGGCGTGGCGAACGCGATCTGCGTGATGAAGCTGCGTGTGTCACCGGTCTCGGCGCACACCGTATCGAGCGTCCAGCCCTCGGTGAGGACACCGACGCCGGCATGAGAGGACAGGACTTTCCAAGGAAGGGCAGCAGAATGCATGGAGAGCCTCTTCAAGCAGCATTCACGCCGTCTTTTGTCATGAATTCAGAGGGCGCAGGAGAACCCCATCGGTGGCAAATCCTTCCGGCTCACTTCGTCCCAAACTCCCGGCTGCGGATCAGCGCCTGAATGAACTCCCGCATCGCGAGGTCTTTCTTGCTGGCTTTTGCGATCATCTCATCCACCAGCGGCTCATCGCGGAAGCCGAGCGGCCTTCCCAATGCGAACTCGATCAAGGCTTCGCTGAAGCTGCGGGCGAAGGCGTCGGACTTGCTGGCGATGAGGTTGCGCAGCTCGAAATAGTCTTTGAACGTGGGGCCTTTGTGGAAGGCGGCGGTGGAGTCGATGGTCCACGTCTTCTTGCTCTTGGGGTCGGGTTTGCCGTTAGCGTCGAGGGCAGTGTAGCTGTCCTCGGTGCGCCATTGGCCGGCGGCGTCGAAGTTTTCCAAACCGAAGCCGATGGGGTCGATCTTGCGATGGCAACTGGCGCATTGCGGATCCTCCTGATGTGCGAGGAGTCGCTCGTGCGTGGTGAGTACCTTGCCGGCGAGTCGCGTGATGGCGGGGACGTTCGCAGGTGCGGGCGGCGGGGGATCGTGCAGGAGCTTCCGCAGCACCCAGGCACCGCGTTCGACGGGGCTGGTGCGCTCGCCATTGCCGCCCATGAAATGAATGGCCGCCATGCCGAGAAGCCCACCGCGTGGCGAGTCCTTTGGCAGCGACACTTTTTCATAGCCTTCGCCCTTCACGCCGGGGAGGCCGTAGTAGTGGGCGAGCACGCGATTGATCACGACGTAGTCGCTTTTCAAAAGATCACGCAGGCTGGCGTTGTGCTTCAAAATGTGCGCGATGGTCTCGTGGAGCTCGCCTTTGGCCGCGACCTTCGTGCCGGAGTCAAAGCGCGGATATAGGGCGCGATTCACCTCAAAGAAGTCGATGCGATCCAGCCCGAGCCATTGATGCACAAAGGCGGTCAAGAAGCCCTCCGAGCGCGGATCGTCGAGTAGGCGGTTTGTTTGCGCGGCGAGCACCTCGGGCTTCGAGAGGTCGCTTTTTCGCAACTCGGCATCCGGCGGGGCGCTCCAGAGGAAATACGAGAGTCGTGTGGCGAGTTCCGCACTTGTCAAAGAGCGGCGTTTTTCATCGGGTGAAGGCTCCGCGAGGTAGAGAAACATCGGCGAGGCCAGCACGACGGCCAGCGTCTCTTTCAGCGCAGCCACGGGCTTGTCACCAGCTTTGCGGCGCACCTCGTAGAGGCTCATCAAGCGATCCACATAGTCCGCGGGCGGCTGGGTGCCGCGAAAAGCTTCGGCGGCGAATCGCTCGAAGGCCGCACGCAGTTCGGCAGCGGCTGGCGCGGGCGATTTGTCATCGAGTGGCAGCTTCAGCGCGGCAAAACCGGGAGGCACGGGCTTGGCGGCATTGGGCACACGTTCGACCTCGATCCAGTCCACCCACAGCGCCAGCTCGGGGCCGATGCCGTTGCGCTTCACGGCCTCAGCACGCTTGCGATTGCCTTCTTCGTTGGTGTCCCAACTGCCTTTCTCGCGGAAGAACAGCGAGCGATTCTCCCGCGTCAGGTTCGCTCGCGTCAGCGTGATCGGGATCTCGATGATCTGCGGTTTCTCAATCGTGCCGGTGATCTCGTGCGTGGCCATGACCTTGCCCGTGCGGGCATGAATGCCGAAATCGAGGAAGCGACGCTCCACTGGTGCATCCTTCACCGCCGCTGCTCGCACGCGGACGATGTAATCGCCCACCGGCCAGTCAAAAGGCACGAGCAGCTCGATGTAGTTCACGTTCAGCTCCGCCGGATGCCGCGTCTGCGTGCCGAGATAGGCCCCGCGATCCACGTCCGGCATCTGCGTGTAATACTCGTGATACTTCAACCAGCCTGCGCCGAGCGAGTCGTTCGCGAGGTCGGCATCGTTCTCGCCTTTCTTATCAAAGCCAAACGTGCGCGGATTCGGCGCACCGGGGATGCGAGCCCACTCGCGGCGGAGGCGCGACACATTCTTCTTCACCTCCTCTTGGATCTTCGCGACGATTTCCTTGTTCTCCGGCTTCGCGGCAGCGTCATCGACGGCCTTCACCCACTTCTGCGCGCGCTCGCGGGCATCGATTTGATACTTCACAAAGTCCTTCACCTTCGGCGTCGTCGTTTCACCCTCGTAATGCAGCTTCTTCGTCACGCTCGCCGAGTTTTGCCACGCAAACGCCTCCTCCAGCGCCTCGCGACCGAGCGCCTGATACTGCTCGATCTGGTTCGCCGACATGAAGAGATTGGAGCCCACGGTATCAAAGGCCCCCGAGCCACCGTCCGGCGGCAACTCCGCCACATTGATCTCCACGCCGAGCAGTTCCCGCAGCGTGTTTTTGTATTCGCGACGATTCAGCCGCCGCATCGTGATGACACCCTTTTGATCGCCGAGACTCCGCCGAGCCGCGACCATCACATTCGCCAGATCATCGAGAAAATCCGCCTTCGCGGCACTCGCCGGCTGTTTTTCATCCTCCGGCGGCATGTCGCCCGAGTTCATCGCATTCAGCACCTTCTGCCACTTCTCGGCGATCTCGACATTCGTGATCGAAAGCGGCAGATCATCGACCCGGAACTTCCCCTTCTGCTTCTCCGGCCCATGGCAGCTCACGCAGTGCTCTTTGAAAAGCGCACGATGTTTCTCCGGCATCGCCGGATCGGCGGCGAGAAGGACGGAAGGGGCGAGAAGGACGAATAGATGACGCATTGGGGAGCGAGCTACTACGGACGAGCGGCTGGCTCTTTCACGGCGATCCTTTGATCTCACAGCGCCTCCACCTTCACCACAAGCGAGTCGTAGCCGAGGGTGCGGTCGAATTTGGCCTCGTGCTCGACGCGTTCGGTGGCGCGAATGAGGTGGAAGCGTTTCACATGGTCGCAGCAGAACTTCAAAAGCGTGCGCAGGATGAGTCGAGCATGCGGGGCGCCGAGGCAGAGGTGCGTGCCGAAGCCGAAGCTGAGATGCGGGTTGGGTTTGCGGTCGAGACGCACTTCATCGGCTTGCGGGAAGGCGTTCTCGTCAAAATTGGCCGAGGACCAGCACAGCGAGATGCGCTCGCCGGCTTTGACGGTGAAGCCGTTCACGTCGGTGTCCTTCGGGCAGACGCGGCCGATGTGCGTGAGCGGCATGAAGACACGGAAAAACTCTTCGCTGGCGAGAGTGATGCGTTTGGGATCCTCGCGGAGGTATTCGAGCGCCTCGGGATGCTCGGCGAGGTAGCCGATGGCGCAGGCGATGGTGAGGATGATCGTATCGCGACCGCCAGCGAAGGCGAGATTCGCGTAGCCCATGCATTCCTCACGCGTGAGCTTGCGGCCGCGGTAGTCGGCCTTCACGAGAGCACTGAAAAAATCATCGCCGGGATTTGCCTCTGCTTCGTCAAACTTCGCCGTGAGGTAGTCTTCGAGCACGGTGCCTTTCTTGAACTCGCCGCCGGTGACTTTGAACACGTGGATGCCCCAGCCGATCCAGGTGTCCGCTTCTTTTTCGGAGGTGTTGAGCAGGTAGGTGAGGGCTCGCGATTGAATCGGCAACGCGAAGTCATGCACGATCTCGATGCTCTCGCGCTTCATCGCGTCTGCGAGGATGCCGCCGATGAGGCTTTCCACCTTGGCGATCATCTCGGGCTCTTTCGTGCGAGTGAAAAACGGCTCGGCGATGGCGCGGTAGTCGGTGTGCTCGGGTGGATTCGTCTCGATGGGGAGCTGGCGCATGCTGCGGACGTTTTCCTCGGAGGGAATGGGCACGCGGAAGGGAACATCGGAGCTGAAGGTCTCCCAATCCTTCGCGGCCTTTCTCACGTCCTCATGGCGGAGGATCATGGTGATGTTCTCACCGTGAAAGGGGCACTGCATCACGCCGTTGGCGGCACGGGCTTCTTTGAAGGGATCGGTAAAGGCGGGCATGTGAGAAATGATGAAGGCAGAATGACGAAGGATGAAGAGGGCGGCAATACGAGGTGTTTGCGCTTTACTGCTTTTGCCATGGCGTGCTGCCGCCACGCTGAATGTGCTGGCGGAGAGCGGTGGAGAGTTCGTTGAAGATTTTGGGGGCCTTGGTGGTGAGGTTCGCGTGCTCCTGCGGATCGTTTTTGAGGTGGTAGAGCTCGAGCGGGCTGAAGGGATCGTTTTGCATGAGCTTCCAATCGCCGCGGATGAGGGCCTGGTAATCTTTGCCGCCGTATTGGCGGCCACCTTCACGACGCACGAAGTAGAGATCTCGCGGCTGCGTGACGCGGCCGCCTTTGAGGATCGGCACGAGGCTAACCGCATCGAGTTCGGGCGAAGGTTTGGCTCCAGCGAGTTCGAGGAAGGTGGGGAAGAGATCGAAGTTGAGGCCCTGGTAATCGCTGCGGCTGCCGGGCTTGATTTGCGCCGGCCAGCGCATCAGAAAAGGCACGCGGAGGCCGCCGTCGTAGTGATCCTGCTTGCCGCCACGCCAGGGATCGTTGTTTTGAGCGTGCGGCACGGAGCCGCCGTTGTCGGCGCTGAAGATGACGACCGTGTTTTGCTCCAAACCGGTGTCTTTGAGCACGTCGAGCACTCTTCCGATGTGGTGATCGAGATGCTCGACGAAGGCGACGTTCATCGCACGCTTCTCATCAAGCTGTGGCGCACGCTGTTTGACCTTGGCCAGCCATTCAGCGGGCGGCTCGATGGGGAAATGCGGGGCGTTGTAGGCGAGGTAGAGGAAAAAGGGCTTCGCGGCCTTCGCACGCTCGCGGAGGTAGTCGGAGGCCCAATCGGTAAAAAGCTCCGTGGCATGGCCTTGAGGCTCGATGACTTCGCCGTTGAGCCGCATGTAGTTGATGCCATGGCGGAGGTGCGTGGTGTAGCTGTCCATCATGTCGCCGAGGAAGCCGTGGAAGTGGTCAAAACCGCGTTCGTTGGGCGTGTTGGGCGATTCGAGGCCGAGATGCCATTTGCCGATGATGCCGGTGTGGTAGCCCGCTTTCTTCAATTCATCCGCCAGCGTGGGCACGCCCGGTTTGAAGTAACCCCAGGAGTCTTCCAGCTTCGTGCGAATCACGCCCGGCACGCCCACGCGATCCGCGTAGCGACCCGTGAGCAAGGCGGCACGCGAAGGCGAGCACACGGTGCAGTTTGCCCGCATTGCGGTGAAGAGCATGCCCTCGCTGCCGATGCGGTCGATATTCGGCGTGCGGACATCCGAGGGATGGTAGGCGGAGACATCGCCATAGCCGTGATCATCGGCGAGGATGATGAGGAAGTTCGGCGGCGCGGCGGCGAGCAGGCTCGGAACGAGAAGAAGGAAGAAAAAGATATGCTTCATGGTTTGCCGCTGATTTTGAGCGCACGAATCGAAGCGGTCTGGCCGCCGACAGCGATCCAACTGCGTGTCTTCGGGCTGGCGAGGTAGGTGTGCGAGGCATCGATGGCGAGGTCGTTCACCTTCAGCGTGATGCGATCACCGCTCCACGCAAAGCTCAGGCGGTGCCACACACCTGATTTGAGATCGGCGGGCGCTTTGGCGATGGTGTGACTGGGCTTCACGGAGTCTTCGGCGATGCTGATCATCTTCGGGCCGATGATGACGCGGCCGATGTGCGCGAGGCCCTTCGGCGTCTGGCCGTCACAGCCGAGGATGAGGCTTTTCGAGCCGTCGAAGCGGAATTCACATTCGATCACGCCGCTGTTCCAGCCCACCTGATGCCAAAGCACCGCTACATGCTTGTTCTCCGGCTTCTCGGCGCAGACGAGCACGCCATCCTTCGGCTCGTAAGTGCCGTGGGCGATCTTCCAAGTCGCATCGAGAGGCGATTTGAAATTGGGTGCGGCGAGGACGGGCAGGTCATCCGCCAAAACAGGCGTGACGAATGCGACGAGGGTGAGTAGCGAAAGGAGTTTCATGTGGCAGCGAGTCAACGCCGCAGTGGCGCTGGTCTTTTTCGAGAACCAGAGGTTTTGAAGCGAAGTGTTCGAGGGCGATGCATACTCGGAGCATGTCCCTGAAGCTCGTCACCGAACTCAACGACACGGATCGCAAGCTGCTGCATCGCGCCATCGACGGCTTTGTGCCGACGAAGGTCTTCGATGCGCACACGCATCTGTTTCACAGCCGCCATTTCGCGGAGGGAAAGCGTCCGGTGTTTCTCGATGAAGATCGCGGCTACGGCATGGCGGATTTTCAGGCAGCAATGCAGCTTTGGATGCCGGGTCGCGTAGTCGAGGGACTGTTCTTTGGCTATCCGAGCGTGGGGAATGATCGCGTGGGCGAGAACGCGTGGGTGCAGTCGCAGATCGACGTGAGCACGAACTCGCGGGCGCTTGTGCTATCGGCGCCGACCGATGACCCCACAGAAGTGCGGCGGCTGATGAGCACGGGCGTGTTTATTGGCATCAAGCCGTATCGCCTTTATGCCAATGTGCCTGACACGAAGGAGGCGGAGATCGAATCCTTCGCACCGGAGTGGATGTGGGAATCCTGTCACGATCACGATGGCATCATGATGCTGCACATCATGCTCGCCGATGGCATCACCGATCCGCGCAATGTGGAGGCGCTTCGACGTCTGTGCCGTCGTTACCCGCGCTGCAAGCTCGTCCTCGCGCATGTCGCGAGGTCTTTTAATTACCGCCATGCCCGCGAAGGCCTGCATCACCTCGTCGATCTCGACAACGTAGTCGTGGATACCTCCGCCGTGACGCAAGCGGGGGCGTTTCGAGCCGCGATTGAGATTCTGGGGCCCAAACGCGTGCTCTGGGGCAGTGATTACATGGTCAGCGAGCTTCGCGGCTCTTGCATCACGCAAGGCGATGGCTTCACCTGGATTCATCCCGAGATCACTGGCGATAAACTGACCATCTTCGGCCAATACACGACCGTCGGCATCGAATCGCTCCTCTGCCTCCGCGAAGCCTGCGAGGACACCGGCATGACGCAGAGCGATCTCGACGACATCTTCCGCGAGAACGCGCTGCGGCTGTTGAAGCCGAAAATTGAGCATTCAGGCCCCGCACTCTGGGAAGAAGCCAAAACCAAAATCTCCTGCGGCACGGGCCTCCTCTCCAAACGTGCCCACCTCTTCGATCCGCAGACATGGCCGTCCTATTTCAGCCGAGCAAAAGGCTCCGACATCTGGGATCTCGATGGCAAACGCTACACGGACTTCACCGGTGGTGTTGGGGCCATCCTCCTCGGCCATGCGGATGATGAAGTGAACGCAGCGGTGAAGCGTCGCGTGAATCTCGGCAGCTATGCCACGCTGGCCTCGCCGGATGAGGTGAAGCTCGCGGATGAACTGCTCAATCTGCATCCTTGGGCAAGCAAAGTGCGCTATGCACGCGGCGGTGGCGAAGCGCTCGGCCTTGCGGTGCGCATCGCACGAGCGGCCACGGGCAAAAGTGGCGTCGCGTTTTGCGGCTACCATGGCTGGAGTGATTGGTATCTCGCCGCGAACCTCGGTGAAGACGCCGCGCTTGATGGCCACCTTTTGCCGGGCCTTCAGCCGCTCGGCGTGCCACGCGAGTTGGCGGGCACCGCGGTGCCGTTTCGCTACAATGATCCCGCGTCCTTCCGTGCCGCGTTGCAGAAGCTCGATGGCAAGCTGGCGGCCGTGGTGATGGAGCCGATGCGCAGCGAGTTCCCGCGCGATGGCTTCCTGCAAAACGTGATCGATGCCTGCCATGCCGCCGGAGCTGTGTTTGTGCTCGATGAAGTGACGAGCGGCTGGCGTTTCGGCTTTCCCGGTGCTGCGCCGGCGCTCGGCATTGAGCCGGACCTCGCCGTGTATGCGAAGGCGATGAGCAACGGCTATCCGGCTGGAGCCATCGTGGGCAAAAACGAGGTCATGGACGCCTCAAATAATAGTTTCATCTCCAGCAGCTACTGGACCGATGGTGTCGGCACTGCGGCCTCGCTGGCCTGCATCGGTAAAATGAGGCGTGAAGGCGTGCAAAAGCACGTCTGGAGCCTCGGCGAGCGATTGCAGGCCGGTTTGCGCGAGGTGGCGTCGATGCATCCCGGGCTCGGTTTGAAGGTCGGAAGCATGCCCTGCGCTCCCTCGCTCGTTTTTGCCAATCCAGCCGCGAAACCGCTCATGATCCGTCACATGCTCCAACGCGGCTATTTGATATCGAGCCAACTTTATGTGACGTGGTGCCACAATGGCGAAAAAGTCGCCAGCATGCTCGCTGCGCTGGATGAAGCGCTCGCCATCGTCGCTCAAACGCCGCTCGAAGTGGCTCAAGGGCCGCAACATGGCTTTGCGCGACTCGTTTGACTCCCATCATGCTCATTGACTGCCACAATCACCTCGGTGCCGACCTGCTGTTTTACCTGCACGGCGACTTTCCTTACTCGCAGCAGCTCGTGCAGATGCAGCATGAGGGCGGAGCGCTAGGCATCACGCACTGGGTTGCCTTTCCCTTCGTCAGCTACGCGGCGATGGACGTGACGAAGTTCCGCAGCGGTGAGATCGGTTTCGGTCAGGGAGGCCTCGAAACGGTGCCGTATGCGTTTGAAAACAAACGCCTGCTCGATGAGTGCCAGAAACTCTTTCCTGAGGAAGGGAAACGCATCCTGCCTTTCGTCATGGTCGATCCGATGCGAAACACAGACGCGCAAGCGAAGGAACTGGTCAAACTGCGCGGCGACTACCGTTTCCACGGCATCAAGATCCAGAGCACCATCATCCAGTCCTTCATCAAATGCCTCGCGGATGAAGGCCAAGTCTTCCTCGACCTTGCCCGCGAGTGGGATGTGCCTTTCATCATTCACAGCAGCGTCGCTAAAGACGACCTTTGGGCCCAGGCGCATGACATCATCGACATCGTCGAGGCCAATCCGGACATCCGTTTCTGCGCCGCGCATTCCTGCCGCTACGACAAGGAATGCCTCGATCGCATCCAGGCACTGCCAAACGCGTGGTTCGACAACTCCGCGCACTGCATTCATTGCGTTGGCGCGGTGGACGACCTCGCCTACATCGCACCCCGCGAACGCCGCTTTGACAGCGATTACAGCGATCCCGGCCGCGTCACCGCAGATCTGGCCGCCGCGTATCCAGACAAGTTCATCTGGGGCAGTGACTCGCCCTTCTACAGCTACGCCGCCGAGATCAGCGGCAAGGTGGTGAAGCTCATCAGCACCTACGAGGCCGAGATGAAAGCCCTCCGCGCCGCTGGCGATGAAGCCGTCCAGCGCATCACCTGCACGAACACCCTCAAGTACCTCAAGCTCGCCGATGAAAGCATTCTCTCTTGAAGGCCACACTGCCCTCGTGACCGGCTCCTCGCAAGGCATCGGTCTTGCGATGGGCAAGGCGCTGCAGGAAGCGGGTGCGCGTGTCGTGTTTCACGGTCTTCCGACCTCCGTCGAAGGCCTCGCAAATTATGTGCAGGCCGACCTGATGCAAAACGACGGCCCGCAAGGGCTCGTCGATGCGGCTTTTGAACTCGAATCCGGCCTCGACACGCTTGTCTGCAATGCGGGCAGCTTTTTCGACGTGCCCTTCCTCGAAATGACTCGCGAGCGTTGGGACAAGACGATCCAGCTGAATCTCGCGTCGGTGTTTTTTACGGCGCAGGTCTTTGCGAAGCGCATGGTCGCCGAAAAGCGTGGTGGCAGTATCGTGATCACCTCTTCGACGAATGGCTTTCAGGGCGAGATGGACTCCTGCGCCTATGACGCGAGCAAAGGTGCACTCGTGATGCTCACAAAATCTCTCGCCGTGTCGCTGGCGGATCATGGCATCCGCGTGAACAGCGTCGCCCCCGGGCTCATCAAGACGCCACTCACAGCGAAGGTGATGGAATCCGAGGACCGCTCACTGCTGGATCACTACGAGAAGAAGATCCTGCTGCGCCGAGTCGGTGCGCCTGAGGATGTGGCAGGTGCCGTGACATTCTTGTGCTCACCGGCCGCGAGCTACATCACGGGCGAGATCATCGTCGTCGATGGCGGGCTGACGAGCTGTCAGATTGGTCGGATGTGAGACGGCTCGCCGATGAGCGAGCACTCAGTCATTGAAGAAGTGCCTTCCGGTCTGTCCGGCTTCGGTTTTGTTATCCACTTCCCAATACACGTCCTCGAAAATGGTCTCCGGCTCAGGATAGGCACTGCTCTTAGCGAAGTCTACGGAGTCTTCGGCTTCTTTTTGCGCCTCCTTGTCGATCTTCTTCAGGTCTTCCTCGGTGGCCACACCTTCGTTGAGAAGGTTGCGCTTCCATACCTGGATGGGGTCGTGCTCACTTTGGAACTTCTCGACTTCTTCCTTGGTGCGGTATTTGAATTTGTTCGCGTCGGCCACCGAATGGCCTTCCCAGCGGTAAGTGGCGATTTCGAGGATGCTGGGCTTGGACTCGTTGTGCGCACGCTCGATGGCTTTGCCCACTCCGGCACGGACCTCATAGACGTCCTCGCCGTTGAACTGCTGCCAGGCCATGCCGTAGCCCTCAGCACGCTTGGCGAGGAAGTCTTGATACGCCGACGAGCGGCTCTGGCTGGTGCCCATGGAGTAGCCGTTGTTTTCGATCACATAGATCACCGGCAGATCCCAAAGCTCGGCCAGATTGAGTGACTCATGGAAGGCACCTTGGTTCACCGCGCCGTCACCGAGGAAGCAAAGGGCAGCGCCCTTGATGCCACGATATTTGAGGCCATAGGCGAGACCGAGGCCGAGCGGCGTCTGACCAGCGACGATGCCGTGGCCGCCCCAGTAATTCTTTTCCGGCGCAAAGTAGTGCATCGAACCACCCTTGCCGCGGGAGCACCCGGTGGCCTTGCCGAAGAGCTCGGCCATGCACTCGTTCATGCCCATGCCGACCGCCAAAGCGTGGCCGTGGTCGCGGTAAGCGGTGATGACGTGATCATTCGGTCCCATCACCGAGACGGTGCCGACCGCCACGGATTCTTGGCCGATGTAGAGGTGGAGGAAGCCGCCCATGCGACCCGCTTGATAGTGCTGGAGCGATACCTGCTCGAAGCGGCGGATGCGCACCATCTGGCGATACAGGTTCACTTTGTCAGCCGCCGTCAGCTTCTGATTGATCGGGGCGGAGGCATGCGCCGCGAGGTCGGTCGCAGCGGAGGAAGAGGGAGCTTTCGTCTTGGCCATGAGGGTCGCCGATACTAGCGGGAAGGGGGCCAAAGGCAAGCGGGCTGTTGGGGTGTGATGAGGGTTCCGGATCGAAGATGGAGTGATGGAGCAATGGGGTTTTGAAGAGATGGATCGACCTTTCCAATCAACCTGCAGCACGTTCATCAAAAGGCTCCATCACTCCACCATTCCAATTCTCCACCACCGCAGCCCGCGCCATGCCTACGCACGTTCCACATGGAACAAACGCCGCGCCTGTGCTACTCTCCCCTTCCCGGCTGCAACGCGGACCTCTCACTTCTAAACCTCTGCCCACCCGTTGAATCGGGGACGAGTTCGAGTAGGAGGACGAGGACGACCTGCCGCCTCGTCTCCCAGTCTCCTCTTTTCACAGTCTCCATGTCTCTATATACCTTCCCCACCCATTACGACGTCATCGTCTGCGGAGCCGGCCACGCCGGGGTGGAGGCCGCCATGGCCGCCGCACGTCTCGGCTGCCGCACCGCCATCCTCACCCAGAATCTCGACACCATCTCGCAAATGTCCTGCAACCCCGCCATCGGTGGTCTGGCCAAAGGACATGTTGTGCGGGAGATCGACGCCCTCGGCGGCGTCATGGGACGCAACACGGACGCCACTGGCATCCAGTTCCGCATGCTGAACGCCCGCAAAGGCCCCAGCGTCCAGGCCCCCCGCGCCCAGTGCGACAAGAAGGCCTACCAGTTCCGCATGAAGTGGCTCATCGAGAACCAGCCCAACCTCGACCTCCACCAGGGCAACGCCGCCGAGCTGCTCGTCGAAAACGATGCCATCACCGGCGTGCGCACTTCCCTCGGCATGATCTACCGGGCCAAAGCAGTCGTCATCTCCTCCGGCACCTTCATGCGCGGCCTCCTCCATGTCGGCCAGCAAAACCAAGCCGGTGGGCGCATGGGCGACAGCATCTCCACCCTGTCCGACAGCCTCCGAACCCTCGGCTTCGACGTGCAGCGCTTCAAAACCGGCACCCCCTGCCGCCTCAACAGCCGCAGCATCGACTTCTCCAAGTGCGACCTCCAGCCCGGCGACGAGCCCGCTCCACGCTTCAGCTACCTTTCGGGCCTGCTGCCTGAAGACGAGGACGAGCACAGCGCCAAGGGCGAAGAGCAAAGGGCAAAGAGCCACGCCGGAGATTCCGCGAGCAATATTCTGGGCTATACGCCCTCCGCCCTTAGCCCTTCGCGCCCCCTCCCCTCCACCGGCCCCCACCAGTTCACCCTCAACTCCTGGCGTGATGTAACGTTCCACGTGGAACAAATTCCCTGCTGGATCACCTACACGACCCCCCAGACACACGACATCATCCGGGCCAATATCCACAAATCGGCCATGTATTCGGGCAAAATCGAGGGCGTGGGACCCCGCTACTGCCCCTCCGTGGAGGACAAGGTGGTCCGCTTTGCCGAGAAGGAGCGCCACCAGATCTTCCTGGAGCCGGAGGGCCGCCACACCCGCGAGTTCTACGTCAACGGCGTCTCCACCTCCCTGCCCTTCGAGGTCCAATATGAATTCATCCGGTCCATCCCCGGCCTGGAGAACGCCGAGATCATCCGCCCCGGCTACGCCGTCGAATACGACTACTGCCCGCCCACCCAGCTCCACCCCACGCTGGAGACGAAGCGCGTGTCCGGCCTCTACTTCGCCGGGCAGATCAATGGCACCTCCGGCTATGAAGAAGCCGCCGGCCAGGGCCTCATCGCCGGGGCCAATGCCGCCCTGAAGGCCACCGGTCGCCCTCCTTTCCTGCTCCAACGCAGCCAGGCCTACCTCGCCGTCATGATCGACGACCTCGTCACGAAAGGCACCACCGAGCCCTACCGCCTCTTCACCTCCCGTGCCGAATACCGCCTCCTCCTCCGCCAAGACAACTGCGACCTCCGTTTGACTCCCCTCGCCGCCCAGATCGGCCTCGTCTCCGATTTCCGCCAAAAGCACACCCAGGCCAAAATCGACGCCGTTTCGGCCGCCAAGTCCCTCCTCGCCGAAACCCGTCTCGACGGCATTTCCGCCGTCCAGTGGCTGAAACGGCCCGAAAACACTCCCCCTTCCCTGCCCTCCGAGCTGCGCGATCGCTTCACACCGGAGGTCTGGAGCCTCGTCGAAAACGACGTCAAATACGCCGGCTACATCACCCGCCAGGAGGACCTCGTCGCCAAAACCGCCCGAATGGAGGAAAAGATGATCCCCGCCGACTTCGATTACCACGCCATCACCGCCCTCAAAACCGAGGCCCGCCACCGCCTCACCGCCGCCCGCCCCACCACCCTCGGCCAAGCCGCGAGACTCCAAGGCGTCACCCCGGCGGACATCGCCCTGCTCGGCATCATGCTCAAACGCGGCAGCCCAGAAGCGGAGAGCGAAGAGCAGAGGGCGTAGAGTCCCAAACCGGCTCCGCTCGGCCAGCTTCGTCCTCGTCCTCGTCCTCGTCCTCCTACTCGAACTCGTCCTCGATTCTTCCGCTCCTTCCCAAACCTAATCTCGAAGTGACGGCGCCATCTCGAAGCGCCGGGCCTTCTGACTTCGGCGTTCCTTGTTCGATATTCGATATTCCTTCTGCCTCCCCTTCCCTCCCCGCCTCGACCCAGTTCCCTCTCCTTCTCCTCCTGGGCCTGATCCTCTGCCTCGCCCTCGCCGTTTGGATCGTGGGAAAGCTCACGACCGGGCTCTCCACTCGCCCACAGGCAGGCAGTCCCCCCCGACCAAGCATCCCCCGAAGAGCAAACCGATGCCCCGATGGACGACGATCCCGAGCCGCCGCCCCTGCCGCCCGAGCGACACTACGTTCTCGGTCTCACCCCCACCACGATCATCTGCTACCGGCCGGATGACACCTCCGAACGTGTCGATTGGGACGACCTCCAGAAG